>DASVVD010001091.1:0-14131 GCA_036386715.1 Pseudoduganella sp. | reverse complement strand
AGAACTCGATGCGGCGCGCGCCGGTCTGCTTGCAGACATCCATCGCGAAGGAAGGGTGTATGGAAAATCCGGGACCAGATGACGTCATCCTGAACAAGGCTGCAACGATCGAGCGTTGCGTGGCGAGAGCGCGGGACGAGTACGCGAAAGATCCAACGACTTTCGCTACGGATTTTACCCGCCAGGATGCGGCAATCCTGAACATCCAGCGGGCTTGTGAAGCCGCGCTGGACTGCGGCCAGCATGTGATTCGCCGCGAGAGGCTCGGCATTCCGCAAAGTTCCCGCGATGTATTCCGCCTGCTGGCGGACGGTGGATGGATCGATCCGGTGTTGTCGGGTGCCATGCAGAAAATGGTCGGTTTCCGGAATATTGCGGTACATGACTACCAAACGCTGCAATTGCCGATCACCGTTGCCATTATTCGCGATCACCTCGACGACTTTCTCGTTTTCACCAGTCAAATGCTGAGTCACTCGTCCGCTGACTAAGCGAGTACGTTAGCCTACGGATTCAAAATCTTCGGCACCCGCGCGCAGCGCAAGCGGAACGCATCCGGCATTCCCGATCCCAATAACGGCCGCAGGTACAGGCGGAACGCATCGGTGACGTCGGTGCCGCAAGGGGCGATGAATTCATCTTCCATCGTGCGTGTCTTGCCGGCCACGTCGGCAAGAGGCAGCAGCGCGTAGTCGGCCGAATAGTAACCGCTGCGGCGGATCGCCACGGAACCGTCGCGGTCGCCCCAGAACGCATATTGCACCGCCTTTTCGCCGACCTCGCGGGCCTCGCGCTGGTCGACGTCCGACACGCAGCCGATGAACGAGCGCTGCAGGTAGCCGAACGTGTCGCCGCGCACGCGTTTTATCCCCAGCTTCGCCTTGATCTCGTCGCACAGCAGGTCCGCCAGCGCGCCGGTGCCGGACAGCTGCACGTTGCCGTGCGCATCCTTTTCCACTTCCTTCGCGAGCAGCGTTGCGATCGGCTTGCCGCTGGCATCGTGGATGCCCTCGGACACCGCGACCACGCAGCGGCCATGCCGCTCGTACGTGGCCTTCACGTCCGCCAGGAAGGCTTCGATGCTGAAGGTGCGCTCGGGCACGTAGACCAGGTGCGGGCCGTCGTCCGGGAATTTTTTCCCGAGCGCCGCGGCGGCCGTCAGGAAGCCGGCGTGGCGACCCATCACCACGCCCACGTACACGCCGGGCAGCGCGGCGTTATCCAGGTTGGCGCCGGCAAATGCCTGGGCCACGAAGCGAGCGGCGGACGGGAAACCCGGCGTGTGGTCGCTGCCCACCAGGTCGTTGTCGATGGTTTTCGGGATGTGGATCGCGCGCAGCGGGTAGCCGGCGGCCTGGGCCTGTTCGCTGACGATGCGCACCGTGTCCGACGAATCGTTGCCGCCGATGTAGAAGAAGTGCTCGATCTCGTGCGCGCGCAGCACGTTGAGGATCTCCGCGCAATACTTCATGTCCGGCTTGTCGCGCGTGGACCCCAGCGCCGATGACGGCGTGGCCGCCACCAGCTCCAGGTTATGGCTGGTTTCCTGCGTGAGGTCGACGAACGCCTCGTCGACGATGCCGCGCACGCCGTGCAGCGCGCCGTACACCCGCGTCACGTCGCGAAAGCGCCGCGCCTCGAGCGCCACGCCCACCAGCGACTGGTTGATGACGGCGGTGGGGCCGCCTCCCTGTGCCACCAGAATCTTGCCGGAACCCATAGCCAACCTCCCTGTCGGATGAGAGCTGCCAGCATACGCCATCCGGCGGCCCTTTCGTCGCTTCCGATCCTACCGGTCAAGCAAGCCGTGCCGGCACATGACGGAACGCCGTGCTACCGCTTTCCGTTGAAATAGGTGACGCGATGCCCCAGCCGGCGCGAGAATTCGTCCACGAACTCGGACGAAAACGTTGGCCAGTCCTCGAACTCGAACCCCAGCATCATGAAACCGGATTCGGGATCTTCCCATTCGCGCAGCGGGCGCGCCGTGCCGCAGCTGGGGCAGGCCAGTGCATCGGGCCCATCCTCGAGCATCCAGGCAAAGCCTGCGTCCAGATATGACTGGGCATCGGCATCCGCACCGCACTCGGGGCAGGGGAGCGTGGTAAAGCGGGCCTGTGAGCTGTGCAGGAAATGGCGCCTTGCCACGAGGTACATGCGCAGCGAGAAGGGGCTGTAGTCATTGTCGCGGTCCGCATGTTCCGAGCCGCGGCAGACCAGCCCGACGGCGCTGCCGGCCGGATAGCAGGGATTGCCCCTGAAGTCGGCACCGCACTGCCGGTCTTCGACGATGCGCTTGTCCACCAGCCATGCCAGCATGGCGGCGCCCAGTTCGCGCGCCTGCTCTGGCGTGGCGGTTTCACGGTCGATGATGGCTTGTACCCAGGTTCCCATGTCGCTTCCTGTTCCGTTGATGGCATTGGTCGCATTGCCGGTTCTCGATGATGCGCGCATCGACCAGCCAGTCGACGATCGCAGCGGCCAGCTCTCTGGCCTCCTCCAGTGTGATGGTTTCGCAGTCGATGATCGCGTCGCTCCAGTAACCCATGCCGCCTCCGTACGCTGATTACATCGCTGTTCCTGGCCCGTTACCGTGCCGCCGGTCCGATGTTCCGGTCCAGGAATTTCTCGACCCGCGTCCAGAAATCGATGCGGTTCTTCGGCAGCCGCCAGCCGTGGCCTTCTTCCGGGTATTCGATCCATTCGACGTTCTTGTTGGTGGCGCCGACGGCATCGCGGAAACGGGTGCCGTGGGCGCGCGGCACGCGCCGGTCGGCGCCGCCGTAGGCCATCAGCAGCGGCTGGTGCAGGCGGCTGGCCTGTTCGACCGGCGACACGGCCATCAGCTGGTCGGCTTCCTTCTCCAGGTCGCCGATCAGCCGCGGCATGCCGTAGCGGATGTACTGCGCCGGCAGGTCGGACGTGTGGAACCAGCTGCTGCCGTACATCAGCTTGATGTCGGTAACGCCGATCCAGTTGACGCCGCAGCGGTACAGGTCCGGGTCGCGGATCAGGCCCATCAATGTGGCGTAGCCGCCGTAGCTGGCGCCGGCGATGCAGATGCGCTGCGGATCGGCGATGCCCTGTTCGATCGCCCAGCGCGTGCCGTCGGCCAGGTCGTCCTGCATGGCCCGGCCCCACTGCTTGAAGCCGGCCGTGAGGTGCCTGGCGCCGTAGCCGGTACTGCCGCGGAAATCCGGTTCCAGCACGGCATAGCCGCGCGACGCCAGGAACTGCGCATCGGCCGACCATTCCCACACGGCGCCGCGCATCCACGGACCGCCATGCACCAGGACCACCATCGGCAGCTTGTCGGTAGTCCTGGCGCCCTTCGGCAGCGTCAGCAGCACCGGGATCTGCATGCCGTCGCGCGCCGCATAGGAAACCAGCTGCTGCCGGCCCATCTGCGTGGCATCGAGTTTCGGGTGCGACTGGCCAACCATCTTCAGCGCGCCGGTTTCGCGGTTGTAGACGAAGTAGACGCGCGGCTGCATGTCCGAATAGGTGGTCACCAGCACGAACGGCGAATCGGGGCGGCGCGGCAGCGAGATCAGGTTGACCAGGCCGGGCAGCTTCGCATCGACTTTTTCCTGCAGGGCCTTCAGGTCGGCATCGAGCCACTCGGTGGTCCAGGACTCGCCCAGGTAGCGCACGCCCACGAGCCGGTCGCCGCTGCGGATCAGGTTGCCGTAGAAATCGTAGCGCTGGATCGAGAAGCGCGGCACCGGATCGACCTTGCCGGCCGCCAGGTCGAACGTGTGCACGGCGACTTTGTCGCTGTCGTGGCGGGCCGCCACGTACAGGCGGCCGTCGGCATCGAAGTCCAGCGGCGAGAAGCCGCCGGCGCTGGCCACCCAGGTATCGAAGGTGGTGATGGCGCGCCATTTGCCGCCGATTTTTTCATCCTCGCGCAGCCAGATCGTGCTCTTGCCGTCTTCCAGCGTGGTGGCCATGCGCGGTTCGCCGCGGGCATCGAGCACCCAGCGCTGCACATTGCCCGGCATCGGCACGCCGGTGCTGCGGCCGGTGCGCGTGTCCAGCCGCAGCAGCTGGGTCGAACGCACGCTGCCACCGGGCTCGAAGCTCGCGCTGCGCACGTAGACGGTATCCGAATCCTGCGCGCCCCGCTGCGACAGCATGTAGGTATGCCAGGGCAGCAGCCTGGCCGCCGCCGGGGTGGTGATGAAACTGGAGCGGCGCTGCGCCAGCTGGCGGAAGTTCTTGCCGTCGCGGTCCACCGCGAACAGGCCGGGCGCCGCTGTCACGTCACCCGCGCCCACGTCCTTGTCGGTGCTGTCGAACAGCAGCCGGCCGTCGTTGACCCACTGGAAATTGCCGATGTCGCCATCCGAGAACTCGGCCACCACCTGCGCCTTCGAGGTCGCCAGTTCCACCACGGCCAGCCGGTCGCGGCCGCTGGTGCCGGTGACCTTGGCGGCCACGTACTGGCCGTTCGGCGACAGCTGGGCACCGCCGAACGAAGAGGGACCGAAGAAGTCTTCTACCGGCGGCGCAGTGCTGGCGGCATGGGCGGCGCCCAGCAGGCCGGCGGCCAGTACCAGGAACGAAAGGCGAATGCGCAGTGACATGATGCGTTATGAAGTTTGCAAGGCTGCCAAGTTACCATGGCGATCCCGGTCGCTTTCTCTCGGAATGTCACCGCAGGATCTTATTTTTTGGCGTTCGCTCCGATGTTCCGGTCGAGGAAGCGCTCGACGCGGCCCCAGAAGTCGAAGCGGTTGCGCGCCAGCGTCCAGCCGTGTCCTTCGTCGGCGTATTCGACCCATTCCACGTTCTTGTTGGTGGCGCTGACCGCGTCGCGAAAACGCACGCCGTGCAGGCGCGGCACGCGGCGGTCGGCGCTGCCGTGGGCCAGCAGCAGCGGCTGGTGCAGGCGGGCCGCCTGTTCGACCGGCGACGTGGCCACCAGCTGCGCGGCATCCTTCTCCCGGTCGCCCACCAGTTGCGGCATGCCGTAACGGATATATTGCGCCGGCAGGTCCGAACTCTGGAACCAGGTGCCATACATGAGCCGCAGATCGGCCACGCCGGCCCAGGCCACGCCGCAGCGGTACAGGTCGGGGTCGCGGATCAGGCCCATCAGCGTGGCATAGCCGCCGTAGCTCGCGCCGGCGATGCAGATGCGCTGCGGGTCGGCGATGCCTTGCGCGATCGCCCAGCGCGTGCCGTCCGCCACGTCGTCCTGCATCGCCAGGCCCCATTGCTTCATGCCGGCGGCGAAGTGCCGCGCGCCGTAGCCGGTACTGCCGCGGAATTCCGGCTGCAGCACCGCGTAGCCGCGCGAGGCGAGGAACTGGGCATCTGCCGACCAGCCCCACTCGGTGCCGCGTACCCACGGGCCGCCATGCACCAGCACCACCATCGGC
Organism: Pseudoduganella sp.; assembly: GCA_036386715.1. Lineage (GTDB taxonomy): Bacteria > Pseudomonadota > Gammaproteobacteria > Burkholderiales > Burkholderiaceae_D > Rugamonas. The sequence goes on along the minus strand of DASVVD010001091.1, from coordinate 8,744 downwards.
AATTTGTCCTGCCGGCCGGCGCCGGCCGGCAACGTCAGCAGCGCCGGGATCGGCAGGCCGTCGCGCGCCGTGTAGAGGACGTTCTCCTGCGTGCCCATCTGCCGCGGGTCGATGCGGGGGTGGGCCTTGCCCACCTGGCTGAACTTGCCGGTATCGCGGTTGTAGAGCAGGTAGGTCTTCGGCCGCTGGTCCGAATAGGTGGTGACCAGCACGAACGGCGTTTCGGGCCGGCGCGGCACTTCGAGCAGGTTCACCATGCCGGGCAGCTTGTCGTCGATGGTCTGCTGCAGTGCTTTCAGGCCGGGATCGAGCCACACGGTATCGTCCGAGTCGCCCTTGTAGCGGATGCCGGCCAGCTTGCCGTGCACCTGGATCAGGTGTCCGATGAAATCGTGGCGCTCCAGCGTCAGCACCGGTGTCGCACCCGGTTTGCCGGTCGCCGGATCGAGGATATGCAGGGCTGTCCTGTCGCGGTTGCCGCGATACGTCACGTACAGGCGCCCGTCGGCATCGAATTCGAGCGGCGTGAAGCCGCTGGCAGAATCGACCCAGGCATCGCTGGCGTCGAGGGTGCGCCACTTGCCGTTGTCCAGCAGCCAGACGGTGCGCTTGCCCGCTTCGAGCGTGGTGGCCATGCGCGGTTCGCCGCGCGCGTCCAGCAGCCAGTCCAGCACATGGCCCGGTTCTTCCACCTGGGTAGTGCGGCCGGTGCGGGTATCGAGGCGCAGCAGCTCGATCGCCAGCACGCTGCCGGCGGTTTCAAAGTGCACGTTGCGCACGTACACCGCATCCGAATCCTGCGCGCCCGGCTGCGGCAGCATGTAGGTATGCCAGGGCAGCAGCTTTTCCGCATCGCCGTTGCGAACCCAGCTGCCGCGGCGCTCCGCCAGCTGGCGGTAGTTCTTGCCATCGCGGTCCACCGCATACAGGCCGGGCGCGGCATTCACCTCGCCCGGTGCCAGGCTCTTGTCGGTACTGTCGAGCAGCAGGCGCTTATCGTTGACCCACTGGAAGCTGCCGACGTCGCCGTCCGAGAACGAGGCCACGACGGTGGCTTCGAGGGTCGACAGGTCGAGCACCGCCAGGCGGTCGTGGCCACCTTCGGTGCCGACCTTGGCTGCCAGGTAGCGTCCATTGGGTGAGAGCAGGGCGCCGCCGAATTCGGCATTGCCGAAGAAATCCTGCACGGGGGGCGGCGCGGCGTGGCCCCGGCCGGACAGCAGCAGGGTGGCGGCCAGCAGGGCCGCGCTGAGGAACGTGTGGATCGGCATGGGAACGATGGAAAAGACAGGCCGGCAAAATACCACGCAGGCCGGCCCGGTATTCTCACCAAATGTCACACGATCAACTTTTATTTATTTTAATTAATCTCGGGCGCGCGGATGTGGCGCACCAGTGCCGCCTGCCGCGCCGGCGGCGGCGGCGTCAGCAGGCTGACGAGCAGCAGCGCCGCCAGCCCGGCCGGCACGCCGAACACGGCGGCCGAGATCGGCGCGATGTCGAACCACTGCGCGGCCGCGCTGCCGCCCAGCGTGGGATTGGTGCGCACCATGTAGAACTGGCAGACGAAGAAGCCGGTGGCCATGCCGGCCAGCGCGCCCCAATGGTTGGCGCGGCGCCAGAACACGCCCATCACCAGCACCGGGAACAGCGTGGAGGCGGCCAGCGAAAACGCTGCGCCCACCAGCGACAGGATGTCGCCGGGCTTGGTCGACGCCGAATACGCTGCCACGAAAGCCACGCCCAGCAGGATCAGCTTGGAGATCGTGACGCGCTTCTGCGTCGAGGCCCTGGGGTCGACGATCTTGTAGTACACGTCGTGCGACAGCGCGTTGGAGATCGCCAGCAGCAGGCCGTCCGCCGTGGACAGCGCCGCGGCCAGCCCGCCGGCCGCCACCAGGCCGGAAATCACGTAGGGCAGGCCGGCGATTTCCGGCGTGGCCAGCACCAGCACGTCGCCGTCGATGGCGATTTCGGCCAACTGCACGATGCCGTCGCCATTGATGTCGGTAATGCTGATCAGCGGGTTGGCGCGGTCCACGCTGGCCCAGTACGACACCCAGGTGGGCAGTTCCGAGAAGTGGCTGCCGACCAGGGAGGTGTACACGTCGTACTTGACCAGCACGGCCAGTGCGGGAATCGTCAGGTAGATCAGCAGCACGAAGAACAGCGTCCAGAACACGGAGAAGCGGGTTTCATCGACCGACGGCGTGGTGTACGAGCGCATCAGGATATGCGGCAGCGCGGCGGTGCCCAGCATCAGGCAGAACGCCAGCGCGATGAAGTTGCGGCGCTTGATGTCCGACTGTTCCTCGGTGGCGCCGGGGAAGGGCACCGCATGGGGCGTAATCGGCCGGGCGCGCTTCAGGTTCTCGTCGCGCGCCGCGCTCCAGGCGGCCACGGCATCGTCGGCATTCTTCGGGTAGGCGGTCAGCGCGCGCTCGGCGGTGCGGATCTCCAGCAGCGTGGCGTTGCGCAGGCGCACGCTGTCCAGGTAGTGCTGCAGTTCGGCGCGCCCGCTTTCCCACGACACGGGCAGGCCGTTCAGGCGTTGCTGGTACTGGGCGGCGCGCTCGCGGAACACTTCGCGCACGGCGATTTCCTTGTCGTCCGCCGCCAGCGCGGCCTCGCGTGCCGAGATTTGCGGCAGCAGCTTGCCATAGGCCACCTGCGGGATCGGATTGCCGCTGTGCTTGGCGGACAGCCACATGGCCGGGATCAGGAACGCGGCCACGATGATGATGTATTGGGCCACCTGGGTCCACGTGATCGCCCGCATGCCGCCCAGGAACGAGCACACCAGGATGCTGGCCAGGCCGAGGAAGATGCCGACCGAGAAGTCGACGCCGGTGAAGCGCGAGGCGATCAGGCCGACCGCGTAGATCTGCGCCACCACGTAGGTGAACGACACCAGGATCGTGGCCGCCACCGCGCACAGGCGTACCGCGCGGCCGTTGGCGGGCCCGCCATAGCGCTCGGCCAGGAAATCGGGAATCGTGTACTGGCCGAACTTGCGCAGGTAGGGGGCGATCAGCAGCGCCACCAGGCAGTAGCCGCCGGTCCAGCCCATCACGAATGCCAGGCCGTCGAAGCCGTTCAGGTACAGCGTGCCGGCCAGGCTGATGAAGCTGGCGGCCGAGATCCAGTCGGCCGCGGTGGCCATGCCGTTGAACAGCGCGGGCACGCGGCGCCCGGCCACGTAGTACTCGGCCACGCTCGACGTGCGCGACACCAGCCCGATCGTGGCATACATCACGATGGTGGCGAACAGGAACATGTAGCCGATCCACACGCGCGGCATGCCTTCGCTTTCCAGCACCGCCAGCGACAGCAGGAATGCCGCGAAACACGACGTGAAGACCAGGTAGTAGCGCGTCAGGCGCGTCTTGAAAGGCGGCTTCAAGCACGCTCCCGGTGACGGCGGTCGAGGCGGCGCATGCGCCAGGCATAGATGCCGACGATGGCCAGGTAGGCCAGCGATGCGCCCTGCGCCGCCAGGTAGAACGACAGCGGCCAGCCGAAGATCGTCAGGTTCGCCAGTTCGCGGGCAAAGAACACGGCAAGGAAGCTGGTGGCAAGCCAGGCCGCCAGCAGGACCGCGGTGAGGCGGCGCGTGCGGCGCCAGTAGTCGTCGTTGTCAGCCATGGTAAGGTGGTTCCCCTTCGCCGGCAATTTCCGGAAGGTGCCCCGGGAACGTCAGCCGGAACAGGCTGCCGGGATTTTTCGGATGGGTGGCGCGCGGGTTGCTGAAGATGTCGATCTCGGCGCCGTGCTGCTGGGCGATCTCGCGCACGATCGCCAGTCCCAGGCCGCTGCCGCCGGCGCTGCTGCCCAGGATGCGGTAGAAGCGCTCGAACACGTGCAGCCGCTCGGCGGGCGGAATGCCGGGGCCGGTATCCTCGATCTCCAGCACGGGAACCGGCGCGTCGCCCGGTTCGGCGGGCGCTTCCTGGCGCACCCGCACCGTCACGCTGCCGCCTTGCGGCGTGTAGCGCAGCGCGTTGTCGATCAGGTTCGACAGCAGTTCGCGCAGCATCACGGCATTGCCGTGGATGCGCACGGGGCCTTGCGGCGCATCGGATACTTCATCGGGGATTTCAACCCCGAGGTCGATGCGGTAATTGAAGGAGGCCGGCACCCAGTCGCGCACGGCGCTGCACGCCACCTCGGCCAGGTCGAGCGCCTCGAACGCGGTGCCGGCCTGCGGCTGGTTTTCCGCCCGCGCCAGCGCCAGCAGCTGGTTGACGAGGCGGGTGGCCGCTTCCGAGCTTTTCGCCAGTTGCTCGAGCGAGCGGTGGATCTCATGCTGGTCGGTCTGGCGCAGTGCCAGCTCGGACTGCATGCGCATGCCGGCCAGCGGTGTCTTCATCTGGTGCGCCGCATCGGCGATGAAGCGTTTCTGCATCTCGATCGATTGCGACAGCCGCGCCAGCATGTCGTTGAGCGAGCGCACCAGCGGCGTGATTTCCTCCGGCACCTGGTTCGGGGCGATGGGCGACAGGTCGTCGATCGGGCGGGCGCGGATGCGTTCCTGCAGTTCGGCCAGCGGCAGCAGCCCGCGCGACAGGGCAAACCACACGAGGGCCAGCACCACCGGCAGGATGATGAACTGCGGCAGGATCACGCCCTTGATGATTTCATTGGCGAGCTTGGCGCGCTTTTCCAGCGTCTCGGCCATCTGCACCAGCGCCAGGCGCGGCGTCCGGTCGCTGTTTTCTTCCAGGTTGACGTAGGCATGGGCCACGCGGATCGGCGTGCCGTGCAGGTTGGCATTGCGAAAATGCACGGTGCCGGGCGGCGGCGCCTCGTCTTCCGGCGCCGGCGGCGGGCGGGGCAGGTCGCGGTCGCCGTCGATGAAGCGGCCTTGCGGTCCCAGGATCTGGAAATACACGCTGTCGATATCATCGGCGCGCAGAATATCGCGCGCAGGACCAGGCAAACCCGCGGTCAGCCGGGTCACGCCGTTGACCTCGCGCACCTGCTGCGACAGCACGGTGACGGCATCCTCCAGCGCGTGGTCGAACGGCTGGTTGGCGATCGATTTCGCCACCAGGTACGTGATGGCGATGCTCATCGGCCACAGCAGCAGCAGCGGGGCCAGCATCCAGTCCAGGATCTCGCCGAACAGCGAGTGCTGGATGTCGCCTTCCTCCTCGAGGGCGGGGCGCCAGGCATCGGACTGCTCCGCGGCCGACCTGTCGGTCGGCCCGTTCACCTGGCTTCGGCCGTTGCCGCGCCGGGATATTTCTCCAGGCAGTAGCCCAGGCCGCGCACGGTGGCGATGCGCACGCCGCCCACTTCGATCTTCTTGCGCAGCCGGTGCACATAGACCTCGATGGCGTTGTTGGAGACTTCCTCGCCCCATTCGCACAGGTGGTCGACCAGCTGCTCCTTCGACACCAGGCGGCCGGCGCGGGCCAGCAGGATCTCGAGCAGGCCCAGCTCGCGGGCCGACAGGTCGAGCATCTGGTCGTTCATGTAGGCGCTGCGGCCGACCTGGTCGTAGGTGAGCGGGCCGTGTTTGACCACGGTGGAGCCGCCGCCCTGGCCGCGGCGGGTCAGCGCCCGCACGCGCGCCTCCAGCTCGGACAGCGCGAACGGCTTGGCCATGTAGTCGTCGGCCCCCAGGTCGAGGCCGGTCACGCGCTGCTCGACGGAGTCGGCCGCGGTAAGGATCAGCACGGGCAGCAGCGACGCGCGGGCACGCAGCCGGCGCAGCACTTCGAGCCCGGGCAGTTTCGGCAGGCCGAGGTCCAGGATCAGCAGGTCGAACTCCTGCGTGGACAGGGCGGTATCGGCTTCCTGCCCGTTCTTCACGCAGTCGATGGCATAGCCGGACTGGCGCAGCGAGCGCGTTAGTCCGTCCGCCAGGACACTGTCATCTTCGGCTAGTAAAATACGCATGTTGGCAATCGGGCATGGGGGGCGATTTCATTGTACTCAATGTGCGACACCGAATGGAAAAGCACTGTAAAAGCACTGCGAAAGCAGTACATGGCGCTTGCCAAAACTACTGGATGCATGTACAGTACTGATTGTACCAACAGGAATCATTGAATCGATAAAGGCGAAGACATCATGGACGACAAGAAAGCGGCATTACCTGCATCCGAAAAAGCCAAGGCGCTTGCTGCAGCGCTGGCACAGATTGAAAAGCAGTTCGGCAAGGGTTCCGTCATGCGGATGGACGCAAGCGCCCCGCTGGAAGAAGTCCAGACCGTCTCCACCGGCTCGCTGGGCCTGGACATCGCGCTCGGCGTCGGCGGCCTGCCGCGCGGCCGCGTGGTCGAGATCTACGGCCCGGAATCGTCCGGCAAGACCACGCTCACGCTGCAGACGATTGCTGAAATGCAAAAAATCGGCGGCACCTGCGCCTTCATCGACGCGGAACACGCGCTCGATGTGACCTATGCGCAAAAGCTGGGCGTGAACCTGCACGAGCTGCTGATTTCGCAGCCGGACACGGGCGAACAGGCCCTGGAAATCTGCGATGCGCTGGTGCGCTCGGGTTCCGTGGACATGGTCGTGATCGACTCGGTGGCGGCGCTGACGCCGCGCGCCGAGATCGAAGGCGACATGGGCGATTCGCTGCCGGGCCTGCAGGCACGCCTGATGTCCCAGGCGCTGCGCAAGCTGACCGGTTCGATCAACCGCACCAACACGCTGGTCATCTTCATCAACCAGATCCGCATGAAGATCGGCGTGATGTTCGGTTCGCCGGAAACCACCACCGGCGGTAACGCGCTGAAGTTCTACGCCTCCGTGCGCCTGGACATCCGCCGTACCGGTTCGATCAAGTCCGGCGACGAGGTGATCGGTAACGAAACGAAGGTCAAGGTCGTCAAGAACAAGATCGCGCCGCCGTTCAAGGAAGCGCACTTCGACATCCTGTATGGAGAAGGCACGTCCCGCGAAGGCGAGATCATCGACCTGGGCGTGGAAGCGAAGATCGTCGAGAAGTCGGGTTCGTGGTACAGCTACGGCGGCGAACGCATCGGCCAGGGCAAGGACAATGCCCGTACCTACCTGCGCGAGCGTCCAGCACTGGCCCGCGAGATCGAGAACAAGGTTCGCGTGTCGCTGGGTGTGCGCGAGCTGCAGTCGTCCGAAAGCGAAGCCGTTGCGCCGAAACTGAAGGCTGTCGAGTGATCGTCGCCTGCTTGTTGGCTGGGCTGCTCGGCGGCTCGTTCCCCGGCTGAACCAGTCACCGATCCCCTGGGATCCCCTGGACTTGTAACGGGGCTCTTCATCGCCACCGACCGCTTTGCGGCGGTGGCGATGTTTTTTTATACTGCGGTTTTTCGATACCGTTTTTTCGTCACCCTTACAACAACGTCGATGCGAGCACCACCGCCCAGCCTGAAAGCCCGCGCCCTGCGCCTGCTGTCCAACCGCGAGCACAGCCGCATCGAACTGGCCCGCAAGCTGGCGCGCCACGCGGAAGAGGGCGAGGACATCGATGCGCTGCTGGACTGGCTGGAAAAAAACAAATGGCTGTCGGAAGAGCGGTTCTCCGAATCGCTGGTCCATCGCCGCTCGGCCCGCTACGGCAACAGCCGCATCCTGGCCGAACTGCAAAGCCACGGCGTGAAGGGCGAGGCGCTGCAGGAACTGAAGGCCGGGCTGGTCGAGGACGAAGTGGCGCGCTGCTGCGAAGTCTGGCAGCGCAAATTCCACGGCCAGGTCGCGGAGGATGCCGAGGCGCGCGCCAAGCAGATGCGTTTCCTGATCGGGCGCGGCTTTTCGCAAAAAGCCGTGCGCGCGGCGATGAAAGGGGTCGATCCGGATGATGAGTTTGGAAATATCTGATATTCACGAAAACAAAGTAGCTTCGGCTACTTTTTTTTTGACCTGAAAAACCCGGGACAGTCCCCTGTTCTCAGGCAAGTTTCCTGTAAACAGGGGACTGTCCCGGGTTTTGCCCTGCAGTCGTACGATCACTTTGCTATCCAGTGCCCCAGCGGTGTGCTACACTTTTGTGGTTTTATGCAGCACCGCGGGTGCGGTGGTTGTCCGTAGAAGCTGCGGCAACGTACGAAATCAGTACATGGCTGCTTACTAATTTGGCCGCGCAAGCGGCATCGGTGTTATGTCTCTGTCAAATCCTTTCAAGCGTGCCTTCCCCACTGCGCGCCATGGACATCCAGGCGCTTGCGCGCGGGATGCAGCATGGGATTGCGACATTCATTGCGCCGATATCCCAGTCAACGACACCCTGCTGGCTTCCAAGATTCCGGTTGCCGCCAGCGCCACGCACCCGCAAAGAAAACGTACCGGCCCGACGGTTGTCTCGCCATCATCGCCGATGTCGCGCCGATCACCGCGCCAACTGGCCGGTATGAACCCGCGCCGGGCGGCTTACGCAGCCGCCACAGCCCAGGTGCCGCATGACTGACGTAGCAGCAACAACACAAACCCATTTCAAATCAGCATCAGAAGGGAAGCCAGCATGAAGATCCATGAGTATCAAGGCAAAGAAATCCTCCGGAAGTTCGGAGTGACCGTTCCGCGCGGCATTCCGTGCATGTCCGTGGAAGAAGCAGTCAAGGCTGCCGAAACCCTGGGCGGCCCGGTCTGGGTGGTCAAGGCGCAGATCCACGCCGGTGGCCGTGGCAAAGGCGGCGGCGTGAAGGTTGCCAAGTCGCTGGAACAGGTCAAGGAATACGCCGAGCAAATCATGGGCATGCAGCTGGTCACGCACCAGACCAGCCCTGAAGGCCAGAAAGTGCGTCGCCTGCTGGTTG
>DASVVD010001090.1:0-3296 GCA_036386715.1 Pseudoduganella sp. | reverse complement strand
GAGCGACTGGCCGATATCGTGCAGCGCCGCCACCGGATCGCCACGCGTGATGACGATCGCCGCGCCGCAGAACGCCAGCGCGATGCCGGCCCACTTCACCGCATGCAGCCGTTCGCGCAGCAGCGCCGCCCCGGCCAGCGCGGTCACGACCGGGTTGAGGGCGATGAACAATGCGGCGCGGCTGGCCGGCATCGCGCCAAGCGCACCGAAGAAGCACAGGTTGTAGAGGAAGATGCCGGTCACGCCGAGCGCCGCGGTGGCGCCCACTTGCTTGCCGGTCAGCCGTGGCAGGCCGCCTTCCTTCTTCCAGGCGACCAGCAGCAGCAATGCCGCCGCCACGGCGAAGCGCAAGGCGGCCGCGGTCATTGCCGGCAGCGCATGCGCGACGATGCGGCCGGCGATGAACGTGCCGCCCCAGAACAGGGTGACGAGTACGAGCTTGGCGTATACGAGGTTGTTTTTCGAGAGGTCGGTGTTCATGTTCGGCTTGCATCCGGGAGGGAAGCCATACATTATTACTTATCCAGACTCATAGGCAAATGAGTGAAAGCTCATGCCCAACCCTTCGCTCACGCCCATGACCCCATGACTTTTACCCAGCTGGAAATCTTCGTGATGGTGGCCGAGATGCGCGGCTTCACCGCCGCCGCGCTGCGCCTCGGCATCAGCCAGTCGGCCGTGTCGCATGCCATGCGTTCGCTCGAGCAGGAACTCGACGTGCAGCTGGTCGAGCGCCAGCAGGCAGCCGTCGAGGTGACGGAACTGGGCCGCCGCCTGCTGCTGCGCGCCCGCGAGATCCTCGGCCTGCAGGAAGCGATGCGCCAGGATGCCGCCGTGACACGCGGCCTGAACGGGGGGCTGATCCGCATCGGCTCGTTCGGCCCGACCTCGTCGCTGAAGCTGCTGCCGGCGATCCTGGCGGTATTTCGCGCCCGCTATCCCGGTATCGAGGTGCAGATCGACGAAGGGCCCGATGCCGCCGTCATCGGCTGGGTGGCGGACCGGCGCGTGGATGTGGGCTTCGCCGTCCTGCCGGACGACCGCTTCGATACCGTGCCGCTGGTCGAGGACCAGCTGGTGGTACTGCTGCAGCGCGATCATCCGCTGGCGGCGAAACGCGCCGTGACGCTCGAAGAGCTGGTGGAACTGCCGTTCATCATGCCGGAGCAGGGCTGCTCGGCACTGGTCGAGCCGCTGTTCACCCAGGCCGGCCTGGCGCCGCGGGTGCGTTACCGCATGTCGCAGATGATCACCGTGCTGGGCCTGGTCGACCATGGCGACGGCATCACCGTGATGCCCGAGCTGTCGCTGCCGCATGCGCTGGCCGAAACGCATCCGCGCATCGTGGCCCGGCCGCTGCGCCCGATGGCGCGGCGGCGCGTGGGGCTGATCCTGCGCAACCTGTCCCGCGCCGCACCGGCCGTGCAGGCGTTCGCCGAGATCGCGCGGGCTGCGGCGAAGAACATCCGCTGACGACCGGTATTGCTTCAAAACAGGGGACTGTCCCGGGTTTTGTCAGCACAGCGTGAACAGCGTGGCGAAGGCGAGCACGCTGGCGGGCGCCAGCATGGCAGCGGTTGCCCATGCACACACGGCGCACAGCAGCGTGGCGACCAGAAGGACGAGGGCGTGGCGACCCTGCATCACGCCGCCCGCAGCCGCGCCACGGCACGGTCGTCGATCGGCCAGTGCAGCGCGGCGGCGGCGAGGCCGATCAGGACCGACAGCAGCCACATCGCGTCATACGAGCGCGTGGCATCGAACACCACGCCACCGAGCCACATGCCCAGGAAGCCGCCGAGCTGGTGGCCGACGAACACGAAGCCGAACAGCGTGGCCAGGTATTGCACACCGAACACCTGCGACACGAGCCCGGTGGTCAGCGGCACCGTGCCGAGCCACGTCAGCCCCATCACGAACGAGAACACATACACGCTGGCCGCGCTGACGGGCAGCAGCGCGAACGCCAGCATCGCACCGGAACGCACGATGTACAGGTAAGCCAGCAGGTGCTTGCGGCGGTACAGGCCGCCCAGCTGGCCGCACAGGTAGCTGCCCGCCACGTTCGCCAGCGCGATGATGGCCAGTGCCACCACGGCCGTGCGGGGTGGAAATCCCCGGTCCATCAGGAACGCGGGAAAGTGGCCGGCGAGGAAAGCGAGCTGGAAGCCACAGGCAAGGAAACCCAGGTTCAGCAGCCAGAAACCTCTGTGCGACAGGGCCTCGCGGATCGCGCTGCGCATCGACTGGGCCTGCCGTTCGGGCATCTGCGCATGGCGGTCGTCGAGCGGCCACGCGAGCGGCAACGCGAACGCCAGCACCAGCGCGAACGCCATCAGCGCCGTGATCCATCCCAGGCCGCCGATCAGCTGCTGCGTGGCCGGCACCATCGCGAACTGGCCAATGCCGCCAATCGCGCCGGCCATGCCCAGCGCCCAGCTGCGCCGCTGCGGCGAAACGATCCGGCTGATGGCGCCATACACGACACCGAACGTGGTGCCGGACAACGCCAGGCCGACCAGCAGCCCGGCCGACAGCGCCAGCTGCATGGCGGTCACCGATTGCGCCATCAGGTACAGGCCCAGTGCGTACAGCAGGCAGCCGCAAACGAGCACCTTGCGCGCGCCCCAGCGGTCCGCGATCATGCCGGTGACCGGCTGCGCCAGCCCCCACACCAGGTTCTGCAACGCGATCGCCAGCGCGAATGCTTCGCGGCTCCAGCCGCGCGTGCCTATCATCGGCAACATGAACAGGCCCTGCACGTGGCGGATACCCAGCGCCAGGCCGACGATGAGGCCGCCGCACAGGATGGCGGCCAAGGGGGAATGCAGGATTTTATTCATGCGGGCTCCATGTGAAGCCACAGCATAGCGGCGCGCATCACCGGGGCGCCAACGACGAATACGCATGTGATCCATGCGTGCCACGCATGCGGTACCCCCCTGATGAGCCCCGCTAAGCCCGGCAACCCCGTCAGGTGGCTTGCGTGGTGCCGTTGCCGCACCCTTGTATCGGCTGGGCCAGTTGCGCGAGTTCCCGTGACGTGATCGCCACCTGCTGCTGCAGCCATGCGTGTACCAGCGCGACCTCGCGCCGCGGCTGCGGCGTTGCCTGAAGCAGCCAGTAGGCATGATCGGCGCGCGTGCGCCGGCGCATCTGCGCTACCAGCCGGCCATCCCTGAGCATCGGCAGCACCAGGACCAGCCGGCCCAGCGCCACGCCGTTGCCCTCGATCGCCGCCTGGATCACCTGGTCGTACTGGTTGAAGTGCAGCGTGGCCTGCGGGTGATGCGGCA
>DASVVD010001089.1:0-8084 GCA_036386715.1 Pseudoduganella sp. | reverse complement strand
ATGCCCCAGTCGGGCGCCTTGTTCGGGCCGGAAGGATCGGCGAACACGTTGCAGCTGCCGCCCGGGTAGCCGTCGAACGCGTAGATATCGGTCGGGCCGCTGTTGGCCCATGGCGCCGTGGAATTCTTCGGGGTCCAGTCGGGCAGGCGCCCTGCCGCGTTGTGGAAGAACGGCACGGTGATGCCGTCGGCGCGCGCCTTCTTCGCCAGGTGGTCCATCTGGCGCACGTGCTTCGGCTCCACCTTGCCCAGCTCGTTCTCCAGCTGGTAGGCGATCACGTTGCCGCCGCCATCGCTGATCTGGTGGCGCCCGATGATGGCGTTGATCTGGGTCATCCACTCGTCGGCCGCGGCCAGGTAGGCCGGGTCGTCGGTGCGCGCCTCGGCGCGGTTGCGGAACATCCAGCCCGGATAGCCGCCGCCGGTCAGTTCGGCGTTCACATAGGGACCGGTGCGGGCGATGATATACATGCCCTCCTCTTCGGCGATCTCGATCGCCCGCTCCATGTTGCGGATGCCGGCAAAGTCGTACACGCCCGGTGCCGGCGAGTGATAGCCCCAGTCGAAATAGAACGCGATGCCGTTGAAGCCGACCGCCTTCATCTTCTGGATCACGTCGCGCCACAGCGAAGGGCTGGGCAGCCGGAACGGGTGCACCTCGCCGGACCAGACCACGATGCGCTTGCCGTCCACCATCAGCGAATGCTCGTCCCACGAGACTTTCCTCGGCTGGCCCTTCGGCTTCGTCGCTGCGGCGAACGCCTTGCGTTCATCGGAAATGACGGATGCGCTGCCGATCATGCCGGACACGCCGCCCACCTTCGCCTTCGGCGACCAGGTGCGCAGGTTGTCGCGGCTGTCCGCGTACCAGTAGGCGCGGCCGTCGGCACCGCGGAAATACGCGCGCCAGGTGCCGTCCGCCAGCCTGGCCAGCGACTGGCCGCCGGATGACGCACCCGGGCCGCTGCCCTGCTGCGCCACCTTCCATGGTCCTGCCAGCGCTGGTGCGGTTGCCACTTCCAGCATGCCGCCCGGACCGCTGCGCACCAGCGCCGCATAGCCGTCATCGGTGGCCACGATGGATGCGCCGCCCGGCAGGCCCTGCACCGCCTGCGGCGCCGACCACTGCGTGAAGTCCGCGTTCGGCGTCAGGATGTAGGTCCGGTCGCCGCTCGCTACGACTACTTTGAGGGTGCCATTCTTTTCCTGGATCCAGCGCGGCGCGGACAGCTGCGCGCCCCCGCCTATTGCCGGCAATGCCGCCTGCAGCGTTTCCCACCGTTTCAGGTCGGCCGAACGCGCGATGGCCAGGCTGGCGCCCTGCGCATAGACGGCATGGTACTGGCCGCCATGCCGCACGATGGAAGGGTCGGTCAGCGCGGTGCCGCCCGGCGCATGCGCCTCGGAAGCCAGCGTGGTGAACGTGACGCCGTCGCTGGACGAATACACGCTGAACTTGCCTTCCGCCGACAGCGGCACGGCCGCCATCAGGAATACCGGCGCGTTGGTGCTGGTGCCGGCCTGCGCCTGCCGCTGCTGCATATCCGAAGCCTGCGGAATGCCCAGTTCCTGCGCATTGGCCTGCAGCGCCAGCGCGGCGAGCGCCAGGTGAACGAGGTGGGAAAGGCGGGAAACCGGGCGGCGGCGGAACGAGGCGGCAATCTTGGGCATCGGGCTTCTTGAAATGGTCTGTCGGATGGTGACAGATCATAAAGCCTTTTGCCGGTGCAACATTGGCTCTCACTGGTCAATCAGTTGAGCGTTTAGTGAGAGAAGACCCTGCCGGCTGATTACGTTGGCGCCGGCAGCCGGATCGCAAAAGTGGCGCCCTGCCCGCGCCCGGCGCTGCTGACGCCGATGGTTCCGCCGTGGAGCTCGACGATGCGGCGCGCGATGTACAGGCCCAGGCCCAGCCCGGTGGCGTTGTTGTCCTGCTGTAGCGTGAACGCGCCGAACACGTGCGGCAGGTCGTCCGGCTCGATGCCCTGGCCCGAATCGGCGATATCGATCGCCACCATGCCGTCGGCTTGCCCGACCGTGATGCGGATGCTGCCGCCTTCGGGCGTAAACTTGGTCGCATTGAACAGCAGGTTCCAGATCACCTGCTGCAGGCGCCGGCCGTCCGCCTCGAGACGGATATGGTCGCCATAGTTGGCAGGCGTGACCTGCATGACGATGCCTTTCGTGTGCGCGAACGTTTCCACGGTCGAGATCGCATCGCGTACCACCTGCCCGAGCACGACCGGTGCGGGGGTGATCGACATCTGGCCTGTCAACGTGCGCGCGGCGTCGATCAGGTCGTCGACCATGCCGGCTTCCTGGCGCACGTGCACGCGCATCGACTCCAGCCCGCTGGCGACGGCCGGCGGCAGGTCGGCAATGGTGCGCAGCATCAGTTCAATGCGCAGCGACAGGGCCGACAGCGGCGTGCGCATCTCGTGCGACACGGTGGCCAGGAACAGTTCGCGCGTGCGGTTCACCCGCGTCAGGTCGTCGATGGTTTCGCGCTGGCGGTCGAGCGTGCCGGACAGCGTGCCCAGCAGCGCAGCATAGGTTTCCATGCGCTGTGCGGACACTGGCGCGTCGAGGCGTGCCTCGTTCCATAGCGCGTGGCCCGGCAGGCCGATCTGCCTGGCGATGCGTTCGCACTCGAGCGACGAGGTAAAGTCGGCGAAGCGCCAGCCGAACACCAGCGCACCGTAGACCTCGCCGCGCAGCAGCAGTGGCTGGGCGCAGACGTGCAGGCCGCCGAACTGCGCCGAGGCCGGCTTGCCATCGGCGCGCACCGACTGCACCAGCGTGCGCTCGAGCGCCGTGCCGGGGCCGTCGTCGGCCCACAGTGTGGAGCGGGCCAGCAGCTCGGCCAGGCGCGAGCCGCCCTTGGGCCCGATGCGGCGCACGCCGGCGATATCGAAGGCCGACGTGACGAGGCCGGTCGCCGCCGTGAATTGCCCCAGCGGCGTTTCCCAGTCGGCCCAATCGACCGGCGTGTTCCCCGGAAGATTGACCGCGATCACCGGTTTTCTTCGGTCGGAAGGTCCGCCGACTCCGGCATGGGCGCGCCCTTGACGACGGCGCCCTCGATCAGCGGGCTCTGGCGCGATGGCGACCGCGACAGCAGGCCGTAATACGAGGAAAACGGCAGTTGCGGCACCGCGCCGGACTGGACTTCGTCGTCGCTCTCGTCGATCAGCAGCAGGCCGCCCTCGCCGATGGTGTACTCGCGCGTGACCTGCAGGTTGCGGCTGCCGCGCACTTTCGGCACGGCGATCGCGCGGCGCAGCACGGTGGACACTTCCACGTAGTTCAGCAGGATGATGTTGTCTACCAGGTGCGAGCCCTTGAGTTCCTCGCTGATCTGCGATACGCCCAGCAGTTCGGGACTTTCATAGTTGAACAGCGTGGTGGCCAGGCGGTTCTTGAAGAAGGTCGCCAGTGCGTACAGGTAGTCGGCTACTTCGCTGCGGCTGGTCATTTCGTACACGGCGATGGAATCGAACACCACGCAGTCGATCCCCTGTTCCTCGACCAGCCTGACGATGCGCTCGAAGTGCACATCGAGTTCCAGTTCCAGCGGCGATTCGTAGTGGATGAACAGGCTCCCCGCGTCGACCAGCGCCTGCAGGTCGAAGCCGAGCGACCGGGCGTTGCGCATCAGCTGGGCCCGGTGCTCGTCCAGGCTCACCAGCAGCGCCTTGTGGCCCGCCTTGATCGCGTTCGTGAGGAACTGCACGCTCAGCACCGTCTTGCCGGTGCCGGAGATGCCGCTCACCAGCGTGACGGAACCTTTGTAGATGCCGCCGTCCATCATCCGGTCGATCGGCGGCGAGCCGGTCGACAGGCGCTCCTCGGAGGTGGGCTGGTCGTTCGTAGTCACCGGCCGCGACTGGGCGCGGCGGTATACATGCACGCCGACATCGGGCTCGATGCGCATCGTGTGGCTGCCGCCGATGAAATCCTGGCCGCGCGACTTCAGCACCGTCAGGCGCCGGTGCACGCGGCGGCGCATTTCCTCGCGCGTGAGCGAAATGATGGTGTCGAAGACGAACCGCTCGTGTGCCAGCACGCCGGCCAGCGACTCGTCCTTTTCCGCCGTGACCATCGCGGTCACGCCCAGCCGCGTCAGGCCTTCGATCAGCAGGTGCACATCCTCGCGGAACGGCATGTCGTTCACTTCCGCATACAGGCGCAGGGGTGTCAGGCCGTCGATCAGCAGGCGTTTGGCGCCCATCGCCACCAGCGATGCGGCAAAGGCACCGTCGGCGCTACGGAATTCGCTCAGCAGCACGGCCGGACTGGTCTGGATGATGCGGATCTTCCCCTGGTCGATCATGCCCTGCAGATCCCAGTTGAAGCCGGCCGCGTCGCGCAGCAGCTTGGCCGGGTCGAGCTCGAACGACACGATGGCGCCCGGTTCGTCGAAATCGCGCGCGCCGTGGTAGATGAAGCCCAGGCCCAGGGTGGTCTTGCCGGAACCCGGCGGCCCTTCGACGATCAGGTTGTTATTGCGCGGAATACCGCCGTGCAGTATCTCGTCAAGACCTGCGACGCCGGTCTTCACCAAGTTGTTCATTGTCTTGCCCTTTTCATATTTTTATTCCAGCTTAACATGCACTGGCGCAACGCACACGCAAGCCGATACCTTTGCAGCACGGTTGCAGCGCGCATTTTATCGCTGCGGACGCAGCAGCGTTGGAATCGCTGGAAAGACCGCGATCCGGCGCAGTGCGCATGATGACTGGAACGGCCTGCGACCGGCGGGGCGATGGGCGGAGGAACGGGGGAAAAGCGCTCAGCGGCCTGCATGGAACTGCTTGCGGTACGCCGACGGCGATGTCGTCAGCACCGCCCTGAAATGCTGCCGCAGCGACAGCGCGCTGCCGAAACCGGCCTCCTGCGCGACCAGGTCGATCGACACACTGGTGGTTTCCAGCAACCGCCGGGCGTGCGCCATCCGCTGGTTCAGCAGCCATTGCTTGAACGAGGTGCCGGTCGCCTGCCGGAAATGGCGGGTGAACGTGCGGCGGCTCATCGCCGCGCGCGCCGCCAGCGCGTCGATGCCGTGCTCGCGCTGCGGGTGCCGCGCCACCCACTCGAGCACCTGCGCGAAACGGCCATCGCTGCCCGATACCGGCAACGGCCGTTCGATGAACTGGGCCTGGCCGCCATCGCGGTGCGGCGCGACCAGCAGCCGGCGCGCCACCCTGTTGGCCGCTTCGGCGCCGCACAGCTGCCGCAGCAGGTGCAGGCAGCAGTCGAGGCCCGCGGCGACGCCGGCGGACGTGAGCACGTCGCCCTCGTCGACATACAGCACCTCCTCGTTGACGATGACCCGCGGGTGCCGGCGCGCCAGTTCGGCCGCGGCCGCCCAGTGCGTGGCGACGGTGCGGCCGTCGAGCAGGCCCGCTTCAGCCAGCGGGAAGGCGCCGAGACACAGGCCCACGACACGGGCGCCGCGGGCATGCGCCTGCCGCAGCGCGTCCAGCAGCGCGGCCGGCGCGGCGCGGCAGTCGTCGTGCCAGGCCGGCATGACGACGATGTCGGCATCGTCCAGCGCGGCGAGGCCGCGGCCGGTGGCGATCGCGAAACCGGCGGAGGTCTGCAGCATTGCCCCTTCGGCCGAGCAGACTTCCACGTCAAACCGGACGCCGGTGCCGGCGTTACTGGCCGCCGCCGAAGCGCCGAACACCAGGCACGGCACGGAAAGGTGGAACGGCGTGATGCCGTCGAAGGCGATGACGGCCACTTTCAGGGAATCGGTCGATGGAACAGGCATGGCCCGATTATATCGAAACAATGCCTTCGGGCCACTATCGGCGGTGCGTGGCGACGCCCAGAATGGCAGTCATCGGGTCCCGGCCCTCTTCCACGGAGAACCATCATGCAAATTCGCGACGCTGCCCTTGCCGCTACGCTCATCATCGCCACGGCCACCGCCAGTGCGCAGAGCGTCAACTTCCAGCAGATCCGCAATGCCACCATCAAGGTCGAGTATGCGGGCACCACGTTCCTGGTCGATCCGATGCTGGCGCCGAAAGGCGCCTGGCCCGGCTTCGAAGGCACCGTCAACAGCCACCTGCGCAACCCGCTGGTGGACCT
Source organism: Pseudoduganella sp. (assembly GCA_036386715.1). Taxonomy (GTDB): domain Bacteria; phylum Pseudomonadota; class Gammaproteobacteria; order Burkholderiales; family Burkholderiaceae_D; genus Rugamonas. The sequence continues at coordinate 1,986 of DASVVD010001089.1, read as the reverse complement.
GCCGGTGCCGCTCGGCGACGTGCTCAAAGCCGATGCCGTCATCGTCACCCACACGCACCTCGACCACTGGGACGATGCCGCCCGCCAGGCGCTGCCGAAAGGCATGCCGATCTTCGCGCAGAACGACGAGGACGCCGCCAGCATCCGCAAGGACGGCTTCACCGATGTGCGCGTGCTGGGCGAGGACAGCGAGTTCAACGGCACACGCCTGACGAAGACCGGCGGACAGCACGGCACCGACGCGATGATGGCGACAGCGCTGGGCGAGCGGCTCGGCAGCGCTGCCGGCATCGTGTTCCGCCGCGCCGGCTACAAGACCACCTACCTGGCCGGCGACACCATCTGGACCGCCGAGGTGGAACGGGCGATCACCACCTACCGGCCGGACGTCATCGTGCTCAACACCGGCTACGCGCGCATCGTCGGCGTGGACGGCTCGATCATCATGGGCAAGGAAGACCTGGTGCGCGCCGCGCAACTGGCCCCGGCGGCCCAGGTGGTCGGCATCCACATGGAAGCCGTCAACCACGCCACGCAGACGCGGCGGGAACTGCGCGACTTCGCCGCCGCCAAAGGCATCGCGGCACGGCGCGTGCTGGTGCCCGAGGACGGCGAAGCATTCCGCTTCTGAGAGCTATGCGCCTACGGCACGGGCGCCCAGCCCTTGCCGCCATCGAAGCCGGAGAAATACGCCGCGCGCGAGCCGTAGGCCGCCCTTGCCTCCTCCGCGTCCAGCACGCGTCCATGCTCGCGCCGGCCCAGGTCCAGCGGCTTGCCCTCCAGGTCCATGGTGCCGAACTCGCGCCAGCCGCCGGTGGCGGTGGCCACTTTCGGGTTCGGCAAGGGCTGCTTCACGCCCGGGCCGGCCCAGCCGGCCGGCGCCACGTGCGGCCCCATGCGGCAACCGATGAAGGCGATGTGGTCCCAGGTGTTTTCATAGCCGGGGCTGCGTGCCAGCCAGGTGGCGCCGGCCGGCACGTCGTTGCCGGTCGGCCCGGGGCCGTGGGTGAGCCGGCTGTTGACGAACATGAAGCCCTTGTCGGCAGCGGACACGGTGCGCGCCTGCAGCAGGTAGCCACCGCCTTTTGAATTGGCGCTGTCGCCCAGCGTGCGCAGTTCGCTGTCCTCGAACAGCGCAGCGCGGTTATTCCCCCAGATAAAGTCCACATTGCCGGCCACCAGCGTGCGGTAGAACCACGCGTAGCCGCGAACCTGGATCGTGTCCTGTTCGCTGAAGAAGCTGGCGTTCTTCGCGACCAGGCGGCCTTCGCTGTTGAAGAAGACCGTTTCGGCCTGGCCTCCGTCGGGCGATGCGCGCAGCATGCTGTTGCGCAGCGTGAGCGACTCCAGCGTGACCAGGTCCGCATCCTCGACCAGGAAGATCGCCCGGCCGCCGTTGATGCCCGGCGACTGCGCATCCTGGGCCGTGCCGGAGCCGGGGTTGAGGCCATCGCCATTGCGCGCGTCGATCACCACGCCGTCGCGGCTCTGGCCGCGCAGCGTGACGTTGTCCTTGCCGCGCAGGTACAGCAGCTCCTGGTAGCGCCCGTTCCGGATCTCCACCGTGACCGCCGCGGTGCGGCCGGCGTGCTGCATCGCATGGTTCAATGCGCCCTGCACGGTGCGGAAGTCGGCGGCGCCGTCGTCGTCCACCACCAATGTCGTGCCGCGCGGCAGGGTGGAACGGGTACGGAACGTCCAGCCGCCGTTCTTGCCGATGCCGGCAAACGGCCGGCCGTCGACGCTGCCGGTGAACATGCCGTCGTCGACGGTGACCAGGTATTCCTCGCCCGGCTGCAGTTTCGCACTGTGCAGGTGAATCACCGCGTCGCGGCCTTCGATCGCGACCGGCTGCAGCCGCACGGCACGTTGCAGGGCCTGGCCGGCATACCCCAGCCTGTCGTACTCGCCGCCCGCGTGGACCGTGTCCACCAGCGCGCCGTCGCGCTTGCGGTGGACACGGATCGCACCACCTGCCCCCAGCGC
>DASVVD010001088.1:0-12502 GCA_036386715.1 Pseudoduganella sp. | reverse complement strand
TTCGCAGCAACAAGGTGCTGGCAACACCGATCCCGGGCGAGCACGGGGACTACACCATGGCGCGCGACACCGAGGGCAATGTCTGGGTTGCCGAGCCCCGTACCGCCGTGGCATGGCGCCTGCGGCCCGATGGATCGTCCGTGGCGGACCGCTCGGAACCGTTTTACCTGGTCGCCAATGACCGCGACGGCGCCTTGCTGCTGTCCACCCGGGGCGCGATCGTTCGCCGCTACCATGGCAAGGAAACGCGCTTGCCGCTGCCGCCAGGGCGCAATGGCAAGCCGACCGAGCTGCCGCTGTACGGCATCCTCGATGACGGCAAGGTGCTGTGGATCGCCTCCGCGGAAATCGGCCTGATGGGCTACGTCGACGGCAAGTGGAAGGGGCGCGACGCCTTCAATTTCCCGCCGAAGGTTTTCGTATCCGCCCATGGCGGCCGGCCCGGAACATTGTGGCTGGGCTGCGGCGACGGCAGCGTGGTGTACTACGACGAAGGAAAACTGGTCACCTATGACGGCAGCGCGGTCGGCATGTTCACGGCCGTGCTGCCGGGGCCGGAACTGGTCGCGGCAGGGATCAAGGGACTTGCCGTGCTGCGCAACGGGCGCTTCGTGCTGTTGCATGCCGACGTCCCGGAAGTGCTGCAAGGCGTGTCGGGACTGGCGATCGCGCCCAATGGCGATCGCTGGCTGAACGGCAGCCGCGGCATCGTCCAGGTGCGGGCGGCCGACTGGCGCGAGGCACTGGCGCACCCTGAGCGAGCACTGCGCTACCGGCTGATCGGCAGCCAGGACGGCTATCCGGGCAGCGCGATGGTGGCGAACCGGCTGCACAGCATCTTCACCGCACCGGACGGCCAGATGTGGTTCATGTCCGGTGGCGGCATTGTCCGCCTCGATCCGGCAGCCGTGCCCCGCAACGGCGTGCCGCCGCAGGTTCGCGTCGCGAACGTCATCGTCGGCAGCGCGGTTTATTCCGCCGCGGGCGCAGTGCACCTGCCGGCCGGCTCGCAGAATTTCCAGGTGTCGTTCGCTGCTCCCAGCCTGGTGCGTGCGGACGGCGTGCGTTTCCAGTACCGCCTGGCCGGCGTCGATGCGGACTGGCAGGATGGCGGACCGCGTCGCACGGCCCGCTACACCAATGTGCATCCGGGTTCCTATCGCTTCGCCGTGCGGGCCGTCAACGAGGATGACGTGGCCGGCGCCAGCCAGGCGGACATCGTGATCGACGTGGCGCCGGCACTGACGCAGACACTCTGGTTCCGCGCCGTCATCGCCGTGCTGGCCGCCGCGGCCCTGTACCTGCTGTACCACTACCGCCTGCACCGGGCGCTGGCACGCACGGCCGAGAAACTCCACGTGCGCATGGCCGAACGGGAGCGGATCGCCCGTACCTTGCACGACACGTTCCTGCAAAGCGTGCAGGCCGTGATGCTGCGGGTACAGGCCATGGCGATGGAACTGCCGGCCGACAGCGCGGCGCGCACCAGGCTGGAGGCGGTGCTGGAACAGGCCGACCGCACGCTTGACGAGGGGCGCGACCAGGTCCACGAACTGCGCTCCGGGCCGGATATCGTCCAGTCGGTGCAAATGGCCGGGAAGACCCTGCAGGCTGCGCATGGCACCCGCTTTGCACTGACCGTGACGGGTGAACAGCGCAAACTGCAGGCGCAGGCCGGCGAGGAAACCACGGAAATCTGCCTGGAGGCGATGCGCAACGCCTATCATCACGCCGCAGGCACGCAGGTGGATGTACGGATCGCATTCGGCGATGCCGGCCTCGTCGTCCGTGTGGCGGACAACGGCCGGGGAATGACCGAGCTTGCGATTCGCCAGCGGCTCGAGGAAGGCCACTGGGGCATGCTGGGCATGCGCGAGCGTGCCACGCGCATTGGTGCCACGATGAGCATGAACAGTGCGCCGGGACGGGGCACCACGATCGAAGTAACGGTGCCATGGCGGCTCGCCTATGCCGAACGGGAAGCCGGCAGGATGCTGTCGTGAACCCCTGTCGTGGACCACTGTCGTGAACTTCTGTGATGCTGGCCGAGGGGCTTGCAGGGAGCCATGCCCCCATATGGGGTAGCGCTGCATGCCAACTTCCGGCTATCGGGGCGTAATGCCAACCGGTGTTGTACCTGCACGGGTCATGCCGCATGATGGCGCCATTGACCCGCTGACCTGGACACCATGCAACCCGAACGCCCCCTGGTTTATATAAGACACCCCGATGCCGTCATGACGGCCGGCATAGCGGCACTTCTCGACAGGGAAGGCTTCGATATCGTCAAGCGTGCGGACGATGCGGTCGGACCGGCGCAGGCGAGCGTGATCGTGACCGACCATGGCGAAGGCATCAGGCTGGCGCAGGAATACGGCCTGATCCCGGCCCAGTGCCCGCCGATACTGGTGATCACCAGCCACGACAAGGAATTCCAGGTGCGCAATGCACTCGATGCCGGGGTCCACGGCTACCTGCTGCAGGATTGTTCGGCAGGCGAACTTGGCGACGCCGTCAGGCAGTTGGCCCGGGGCGGGCGCTACGTATCGGCCAGGGTGGCGGGCTCCATCGCCGACAGCCTGACACGTGCCATGCTGACGCCGCGGGAAACCGATGTGCTCCAGCTGCTGGCAAGCGGCCGCTGCAACAAGCTCATCGCCCGCGAACTCGATATCGGTGTCGGCACCGTCAAGACCCATATCAAGGGCCTGTTGACCAAGCTCGGCGCCAAGGCCCGCACCCATGCCGTGGTGATCGCCTCCCAGCGCGGCCTGATCGAAGCCGGCGCCGCGAACCTGTTCTGAATGCCGCATCGTGCTGCCGTGCACTTGCAACTAACCGAAACGTACTGAGCGCGGCGAGGGCGGATCGACCGGGTGATCGGCCGCATGCCGGGGCCGCGCCGGACTGGCAGGTCCCTGTCAAAGGGCTGGACGCAGGTCACGCACGGGGCTCACCGCTTCGAGCAGCGCGGCGACATGCAGGATGGTCGATTCCGCCTGCCATTTGCCGACGATCTGCACGTTGATCGGCAATCCTTCCTTGCTGGTGCCGAAGCGCATCGCCAGGCCCGGCAGGCCGGTGACGTTGAGCGGCACGGTCGCGCCCTGCAGGTAGGTGGCATCCACGGTCTGGCCATCGATGACGAACGTGTCGACACCGTGCTTGTGGGCGGGGATCGGCAGCACATGGGTGATCAGCGCGTCGTAGCGGGAAAAATAATCGGCGTAGCCGTCGCGCAGCCGTTCGGCCGCCTGCTCGGCCTCGATGTAGTCCTGCATCGACGTGTCGGGCAGCGCAAGCATGGTCCTTGCCATCTTGTAGAGTTCATCCGGGCTGCGGCCAGCGGTGGCCGCCGCGAAGGCCGGCTTCATTTCCATGACATGCAGCCTGTTGAACACGTCGAGGGCGAAATCGCGTTCCAGTGCCGGGATGCCGACCTGCTCGACCAGGACGCCGGTGCCCTTCAGCGCCTCGGCGGCGGCCCTGACGGTTGCCGCCACCTCGGGATCGACGGGCCCGAAGCCGGGGCCGACCATCCACCCCACCCGCAGGGGGCGGCCGGGCGTGCGGCCCACGCCTGCATCGAACGGCACGGTGCTGGTCGCAAAGGCATCCTTGCCATCGGGCCCCGCCAGCTGCGCAAAGGCCAGCGCGATGTCGCGCACCGAGCGGGCCATCGGCCCCACGTGCCAGAAGCGGCGCGGCGCGCGCGGCCAGATGCCGGTCATCGGCACGCGGCCGTGGGTGGCCTTCATCGATGTGATGCCGGTTTGCGCCGCAGGGCCGCGCACCGAGATGGCCAGGTCGGTACCCAGGCCGATCGGCGACATGCCGGCGGCGATCGCCGCCGATTCCCCGCCGCTGGAGCCGCCCGGCGTGCGCGTCAGATCCCATGGGTTGTTCGAGGCGCCGGAAAGCAGGTTGTCGCTTTCGATCCAGTAGGAAAATTCAGGCAGGTTGGTCTTCGCCAGCAGGATGCCCCCGGCCGACTTCATGCGCGCCACGCTGGTCGCATCGGCATCGGGCATGCGGCCCCGGAAGATGGGCGAGCCGCGCTGCGTGGCCACGCCGGCGGTATCGATCGAGTCCTTTGCCGTGAACGGCACGCCGTGCAGCGGGCCGAGTTCGGCACCGGACAGGACCGCCGCTTCCGCCGCTCGGGCGGCTGCAAGGGCGTTGTCCGCAACGGTGACGATGGCATTGACCCTGGGATTGACTTCGGCGATCCGGTCCAGGTGAGCCTGCATGACTTCGACGGGCGACACCTCCCTGGTGCGGATCAGTTCTGCCAGCCTGGTGGCGTCCTGGTAAATGAATTCACGGCTCATGGCATGCCCCTAGAAAAGTTGGTTGGAAGGTTGGGTGGAGACGGCAAACGTGTGGTTTCTTGCCTACCTAACGTTCGTTAGGTTGAACCATATGCGCTATAATCCGCTGCGTCAACCGTTTTTTTAAAGGACCGGACCGGTGAACAATGACTCGATTTCCTCCAGCGACAGGATATTGGCCGCGGCCACCCGGATCGCGCAGGCGCGCGGCTACGGTGGCCTGAACCTGCGGGCACTGGCTGAACAGGTCGGCATCAAGGCGGCCAGCCTGTACCACCATTTCCCCAGCAAGGCCGACCTGGCCGCGGCCGTGGCGCGGCGCTATGCGGAAGATTCCGCCGCGGTGCTGGCGGCGCTGGCGGCGGAGGCGGGCAGTCCTGAAGCATGCCTGCGCCGTTACCCGGAAACGTTCCGCCGCTCGCTGGAGAACGACAACCGCATCTGCCTGTGCAGCTTCATGTCGGCCGAATACGATGATTTGCCGGCCGCGGTACAGAAGGAGGTCCAGGCGTTTTCGGATGTCAACGTGGCGTGGCTGGGCCAGGCGATGCAGGCGGCAGGGATGCCGCCGGATCAGGCGGGGTTGCGTGCACGGGCGATCTTCGCCGCCGTCTCTGGTGCCCAGCTGATGGCGCGGGGCAGGGCCGATATCGCCCTGTTCGACGCCCTGATCGACAGTTATCGCGCGGCCGGCCTGTTTTCTGCCTGACGAGCCGTTCAGGTAGCGCCGGATGCCGTGCGCCTGTTTGAAGGCGAACAGCGCCAAAAAAAAGCGGGCCCGCAGGCCCGCTTCGATCGGTCAGGTAAAACTCAACCGGTATTGCGCAGCCCCGCGGCCACGCCGTTGATCGACAGGTGGATGCCCCGGTGCACGCGGGGATCGGTCTTGTCGGCATCGGCGGCGAGCGCGCGGCGCCGCTTGATCAGCTCCACCTGCAGGTGGTTCAGCGGATCGAGGTAGGGGAAGCGGTTCTGGATCGAGCGTGCCAGCAGCGGGTTGCCGGCCAGGCGTTCGGTCACGCCGGTCACGGTTTCCAGCACCTCGAGGGTTTGCCGGTATTCGTCGCCGATGCGCTTGAAGATCCGCTCGCGCAGTTCCTTGTCCGCCACCAGTTCGGCATAGCGCGAAGCGATCGCCAGGTCGGTCTTGGCGAACACCATGTCCATGTTGGAGAGCAGCGTCGCAAAGAACGGCCAGTGCTCGGCCATGTCGCGCAGTTGCCCGATGCGCTCGTCGCGGTCGCCCTCGGCGACCCAGCCGGCCACGGCGCTGCCGAACCCGTACCAGCCCGGCAGCAGCAGCCGGCACTGTCCCCACGAGAAGCCCCAGGGGATCGCCCGCAGGTCTTCGATGCGCTTGGTCGACTTGCGCGAGGCGGGGCGCGAGCCGATGTTGAGCTCGGCGATCTCGGCGATCGGCGTGGCGGCAAAGAAGTAGTCGGTGAAGCCCGGCGTTTCGTACACGAGGTTGCGGTAGGCCTTGTAGGCACGCTCGGAAAGGTCCGCCATCACGGCCTCGAAACCGGCCAGCTGTTCGCCATGCTCGGGCTGCGCGGCCGGCATCAGGCTGGCCTCCAGCGTGGCGGCCACCAGGCGCTCCAGGTTGCGGCGGCCGATTTCGGCGTTGGAGAATTTCGAGGCGATGATCTCGCCCTGTTCGGTCAGGCGGATCTGGCCGTTGACGGTGCCTTTCGGCTGCGCCAGGATCGCTTCATAGCTCGGGCCGCCCCCACGCCCCACCGTGCCGCCGCGGCCATGGAACAGGCGCAGCTTGACGCCGGCCTTGCCGAATACCTCGATCAGCGCGATCTCGGCCTTGTACAGCTCCCAGTTCGACGTGAGGAAACCGCCATCCTTGTTCGAATCCGAGTAGCCCAGCATCACTTCCTGGATCTGGCCGCGTTGGGCGATCAGGTCCTTCACCAGCGGCAGGGCCATCACCGCCTCCATGATGCCGGCGGCGCGCTGCAGGTCGGGGATCGTCTCGAACAGCGGGATCACCATCAGGTCGGCCGTGGTCAGGCCGGCGGCGTTGGTGCGCAGCAGTCCCGTCTCCTGCTGCAGCACCAGCACTTCCAGCAGGTCGGACACGGTTTCGGTGTGCGAGATGATGTAGTTGCTGATCGCCCGCTGGCCATAACGGCGGCGGATCTCGCAGGCGGCGCGGAAGATCGACAGTTCGTTCTGCGTCTCGTCGGTGTAGTCGAGGTACGGCGAATACAGCAGCCGCGGCTGGGCCAGCTCGTCCAGCAGCAGCCTGACCTTGGCGTCCTCGTCGAGCGCGGCGTAGTCCGGCAGGGCGCCGGCGCGGGCGAACAGTTCGGTCAGCACGCGCTCGTGCACGTCCGAGCTCTGGCGCATGTCCAGCGACGCCAGGTGGAAGCCGAAGATGTCGGCGGCGCGTTTCAGCGTGCTCAGGCGCGGGCGCGCGAGCATGCCGCCGTGGTTCGCTTCCAGCGAATCGATCAGCACCTGCAGGTCGGCCGAGAAGGCCGCCGCATCCGGATACGGTTCGGCGTGGCCCACTTCCTTGCGCAGGATGTTGGTGGCGCCGAGCGTGCGCGCCGTGCCGGCCAGGCGCGCATAGATGCCGATCAGGGCGCGGCGGTAAGGCTCGTCGGCGCGGTGGTCGGACTGGTCCGGCGATGCATCGGCCAGTGCCTGCAGCGCGGGGCTGCAGGCGATCATCAGCGTGGACACCGACAGGTCGCCGCCCAGCGCGTGCGCCTCGTCGAGGTAGAAATCGAGGATGGTGGTGGCCTGGCGCTCCAGGGCATGCTGCATGGTGCCGGCGTTGACGTTCGGGTTGCCGTCGCGGTCGCCGCCGATCCAGCTGCCCATCTGCAGATAGGGCGCGTCGATACGTGGCGTATTTTCTGTCCCGTACTGTTCGGCGATATCGGCTTCGATGTCGTCGTACAGGCCCGGCACCTCGCGCAGGAACGTGATGCGGTAATACGACAGCGCGTTCTCGATCTCGTCGGCCACCGTCAGCTTCGTGTAGCGCAGCATGCGGGTCTGCCACAGGGTGGCGATGCGCACGCGCAGCATGTGCAGGTTGGCGGCGCGTTCGCGCGGCGTCAGCGGCAGGTCGCGTTCGGCCAGCAGGCGGGCGATGTCGTGCTCGGCGTCGAGGATCGACTTGCGCTGTACCTCGGTGGGGTGGGCGGTCAGTACCGGCGCGATCAGCGCCTGGCTGAAGAAGCCCTGCACGGTGTCCTGGTCGACGCCGGCTTCCTTCAGCTTGGCGAGCGCGAAGCGGATGCTGCCGCGCCGCGGCTGCGATTGCGCCAGCAGGTGGGCACGGCGGCGGCGGATGTGGTGCTGGTCTTCGGCGATATTGGCCAGGTGCGAGAAGTACGAGAAGGCGCGCACCACCGAGATGGTCTGCTCCTTCGTCAGGATCTTGAGCATGCCGTCCAGCTCCTTGGCGGCACCGGCATCGGCCTCGCGGCGGAAGCGCACGGCGGTCTGGCGGATGGTCTCGACCACGGCGAAGACTTCCTCGCCTTCCTGTTCGCGCAGCACGTCGCCGAGCAGGCGGCCGAGCAGGCGGATGTCTTCTTTCAGCGGCGCGTCCTTGTCGGCGGCGCCGGGTTCGTTATTTGATTCACCTGCGGGATGAGCACTTGCTTGATTAACCATGGAATGATCGCTACGAAGTGGCAAAGTTGAGGTTCGGTGCATTGGGCTCGTGGCCACGGCTGCAAGGAATGCGCGTGCTAGAATTTGTGGTCCCCGAACCACGCGCAGGTAACTGGTGCACGCCTGTCGGCGTTGGCAACAGTGAAAAAAATACAGGAAAGAAGCGGCTTTGAATACACCTGAATTGATCCAGTCAGAAATGAACCAGAAAACGCCGGAGGTTTCTTCGACTCTCCAGGTCCCGGCACGACTGGTGATCGCCTCGCGCGAAAGCCGGCTCGCCATGTGGCAGGCCGAGCATGTGCGCGCACGCTTGTCATTATTATATCCCCAGTGTTCCGTCGAAATCCTCGGCATGACCACCCGCGGCGACCAGATCCTCGACCGCACGCTGTCGAAAGTGGGCGGCAAGGGCCTGTTCGTCAAGGAGCTCGAGGTGGCCATGGCCGAAGGCCGCGCCGACCTGGCCGTGCACTCGCTGAAGGATGTGCCCATGGAGCTGCCGGAAGGCTTTGCGCTGGCCGCCGTGCTCGAGCGCGAAGACCCGCGCGATGCGTTTGTCTCCAACGATTATGCCTCCCTGGCCGAGCTGCCGGCCGGCGCCGTGGTGGGCACCAGCAGCCTGCGCCGGCAGTCGCTGATCGCGGCGCGCTATCCGCACCTCGTCATCAAGCCGTTGCGGGGCAATCTCGATACGCGGCTGGGCAAGCTCGATCGCGGCGACTATGCGGCCATCATCCTGGCCGCGGCCGGGCTGAAGCGCCTGGGCATGCCGCAGCGCATCCGCGCCGTGCTCGATCCGGACGACAGCCTGCCGGCGGCAGGGCAGGGCGCGATGGCGATCGAGATCGCTGCGCGCACCGATGGCATCGACCTGGTGGAACTGCTGGCGCCGCTGAACCACGTGCCGACCTCCCAGGCTGTCACGGCCGAGCGCCGCGTCTCGAAGGTCTTCGGCGGCAGCTGCCAGGTGCCGCTGGCCGCGCATGCCATCATCGAAGGTGGCCAGATGCACCTGCGCGCCATGGTCGCCACGCCGGACGGCACGCGGGTTGCCATGGCCGAGGTGCATGGCCCCGCCACCGATGCGGCCCAGCTGGGCGACCAGGTCGCCGACAAGCTGCGCCAGCAGGATGCCGTGGCGATCCTAGCTTCCTGCCTCGAAGCAGACGGCAGCGGCGCCTGACGGATGCCGGGCGCCGTCGTCATCACCCGTCCGCTGGCGCAGGCACTGCCGCTGGCCGAACGCGTGACCGCGCTGGGCCGGCGCGTCGAAGTGCTGCCGCTGCTCGACATCGCGCCGCTCCCTGATGCGGCACCACTGCGCGCCGTGCTGGCGCGGCTGCAGGACTTTGCGCTGGTGGCGTTCGTATCGCCGAATGCGATCGATGCGGCGTTCGGGCATCTCGCGCAGCTGCATGCGCATTTGCCCCCGCATTTGCTTCATTCGTGGCCGGCCGGTGTCACGCTGGCCGTGGTGGGCGAGGGCAGCCGTGCCGCGCTGGCGGCGCATGGCATCACGCCCGACACCGCCACCATCGTCAGCCCGCTCGACCCGGCCCACAGCGATTCCGAACACCTCATGCTGGCGCTCGACCTGGCTGCGCTGCGCGGCAAGGAAGTGCTGATCGTGCGCGGTGAAGCGGGTCGCGAACTGATGGGCGACAGCCTGCGCGCCGCCGGGGCCCGGGTGACCGCGGTACCGGCCTACCGGCGCAGCGTGCCCGCCCTGACACCGGCCTTCGCGGCCCGGCTGCGGGCGCTGCTGGCCGAGCCGAACGACTGGATCGTGACCAGCTCGGAAGCGCTGCGCGGCCTGTTCGTGCTGCTGGAAGAACTGGGCTGTTCCGACGGCGGCGAGGGGGAGGGAAATAGCGGTGTGGAAAAAATGCAACAGCAGCACGTTATCGTCCCGCATGCCCGGATCGCTGAAACGGCGCGGCTGCTGGGTTTGACCCGCGTTACGCTCACAGGATCCGGCGACGAGCGCCTGCTTGCCGCGTTACAATCACCGCCATGAACGAATTGCCTACCTTACCCGACCCGGCCATGCCGCAAGGCGGCGCCGCTCCCCAGGCCGGCGCGGCCGTTCCACCCGCACCGGCCGGCCCGCCGCCATCCGCTCCACCAACCGGTTTCTCCAACCGCACGCTGTCGATCGCCGTCGTGGCGCTGGCGGTGCTGCTGGCCGGGCAGGCATTCAACACGCACACGCAAATGCGCAAGGTGCGCGCGGAAACGGCGCTGCGGCTGCAGAAGGGCGATGCGCTCAATGCGGAATCGAACCAGCTGGTGAAGACGGTGCAGGAAAGCACCCGCGACTTGCAGGTGAAGGTGGGCGTGCTGGAAAACCGGCAGCAGGAAGCGCAGGCCCAGCAGCTCGCCCTCGAACAGCTCTACAACGACATGTCGCGCAACCGCGACGACTGGGCGCTGGCCGAGATCGAACAGGTGCTGTCCACGGCCAGCCAGCAGCTGCAACTGGCCGGCAACGTGCCCGGCGCGCTGATCGCGCTGCAGAATGCCGACCGCAGCCTGTCGCGCTCCGATACGCCGCAGTTCATCACGATCCGCCGCGCCATCGCGCGCGATACCGAAAAGCTGAAGGCGCTGCCGAGCGTGGATTCGGTGGGCCTGGCGGTACGGCTCGATAACGTGATCGCCCAGGTGGACTCGTTGCCGATGCTGTCCGATGCGACCTTGAATCAGTCTTCGACGGCCGCCGGCAAGGCCGGGCGCCTGAAAGACAGCCGGGCGCCGCAGATGGAACCGGTGGTGCCGCAGGATACCTGGGTGACCCGCGTGCAGGCGGCGTGGAACGGCTGGAGCAGCGAGATGTGGACCGACGTGCGCCAGCTGGTGCGCGTGCGCACGGTGGAAAACCCGGAATCGATGATGCTCGCCCCCGAGCATGCCTATTTCCTGCGCGAGAACCTGAAACTGCGCCTGCTGAACGCCCGCATGGCACTGTTGTCGCGCAACGAAGGCGCGTTCCGTGCCGACCTGCTGGCGGCGCAGGAAACGCTGTTGCGCCATTTCGACACGCGCGCCCGCCAGACGCAAACGGTGCAGAGCCTGCTGCGCCAGGTCCAGGGCAGCAACCTGGCGATCGAGATGCCGACGCTGTCGGACAGCCTGAACGCCGTGCGCAACTACAAGGCGAAGCCCTGACATGCGTGTATTCCTCTGGTTACTTGCGCTGATGGCGGCCGCCATCGGCATCGCCGTGACGGCCCGCTACAACCCGGGCAACGTGGTGCTGTTCTATCCGCCGTACCGGATGGACCTGTCGCTCAATTTCTTCGTGGTGCTGCAGATCCTGCTGTTCATGCTGCTGTATGCGCTGGTGCGCGCCTTCCGCGCCACCACGGGCATGCCGGCGCGCGTGGCCGAATATCGCCAGCGCAAGCGCGAACGCGAAGGCAACAAGGGCCTGCGCGATGCGTTGAAGGCCCTGTTCGAGGGCCGTTTCGGCCATGCCGAGAAGGCCGCACTGCGTGCCGCCGACCTGCCTGAAAACGCCGGCGTGGCCGCGCTGATCGGCGCCCGCGCCGCGCACCGCATGCGCCAGAACGTGCGCCGCGACCAGTGGCTGGCCCGCATCGCCGACGACGCCACGATGAAGACCGCGCGCCTGATGACGATGACCGAGCTGCTGGTGGACGACCACCAGCCCGAAGCGGCGCTGGCCGCCGTGCGCGAGCTCAACGCCAGCGGCACGCGCCACATCCACGCGCTGCAATGGTCGCTGAAGGCCGAGCAGCAGGCCAAGAACTGGCCGGAAGTGCTGCGCCTGGTGCGCTCGCTGGACAAGCACCGCGCGCTGCACCCGGCCCTGTCGGCGCGCCTGCGCGAACTGGCCTATGAAGACCTGCTGTCCGACAAGGCGCACGATGCCGAGTCGATCATGCGGGTCTGGACCACGATCCCGACGGTCGACCGCGTCAAGCCCTACGTGGCCTGCCGCGCCGCCACCGCGCTGAACGCGCGCGGCCTGCACGACGAAGCGCGCCAGGTCGCCGAGGAATCGCTGAAGGCCAACTGGGACGAGCGGGTGGTGCGCTCCTACCGCGACGCGGCCGCCCCGGCCGGCTCGGCCGCGCTGCTGGCGCAGATCGAGCATTGCGAAGCCTGGCTGGCCGAACGGCCGACCGATGCCGAACTGGCGCTCACGCTGGGTTCGCTGTGCCTGAAGCAGAAGCTATGGGGCAAGGCCCAGCGCTACCTGGAACAGGCGCTGTCCGACGCCACCGACCCGCCGATGGTCCGGGAAGCCCACCTCAAGCTGGCCCAGCTGCACGAAGCGCTGCAGCAGCCCGAGGAAGCCGCCAGCCATTACCGGCAGTGCGCGCTGGCGACGATCCTTTGATGCCCGCTGGCTGGACCTTCGCGGGTCCAGCCCTTTCCTGCCGCCGCCCTATGCCGCGCCGGCGCGGCGCCTCATCAAGCCTACACAGCCCAGGCCGGCCAGCAGCATCGCCCAGGTGCCGGGTTCCGGAATCGGACTCAACAACAGGCTCTCCTCG
>DASVVD010001087.1:0-1616 GCA_036386715.1 Pseudoduganella sp. | reverse complement strand
ATCTCGTAGAACTTGGCGTGGATATTGAAGATCCACGGCATGAATTCGAGCATGCGGCGCGGATTGCTCCAGATGTTGTGGCGCAGCGTTTCCGCCATCTGCAGGTCCACCGCGTTGCCGCCCAGCTTGCGCACGTCCATCAGCACGTAGTCCGGCAGCACGCGCGCCGCATGCGCTGCCAGGATGAAATCGACGATCTTCGGCGTGGCGCCCAGGCGCAGGAAGCGGTCGCGGAACACCGGCGGGTAGTGTTTCGTGTACATGCCCATGTCCGGCACGTAGCCCACGTGATCGGACCCGGTGGCGCGCGTGAGTTCCGTGTAGCGCAGGATCCACGGGTGGTCGAAATGGAACGGCGAATGCACCTCGATGCCCATCCGCACGTCGAGTGCCTCGGCCAGCGGCACGCAGGCCACCACCACTTCGGGCGGCGTGTTGACGATCACGCGCACGTTGCGGCAGCCCAGCCGCTTGGCAAAGCGCAGGTCGCGCTGCAGCGACGCCACCATTTCCGCGAAATCGAGCTTGCGGTCCCTGTACAGCTTCACGTCCAGGAACATGTCGTGGCATTGCGGGTAGGCGCCGTGGCGTTCGAGCGAGGCGAACCAGCCGGCGACCTGCGCCTCTGGCACGTCCGGAAAACCGGTGAAGGATTGTTCGCTGACGACTTCGATGCCGCGCGCGCCGAGGCCGGCGGCGTGGGCGATGCAGTCGTCGAGGGTCATCTTGCGCAGGAAGGTCTCGTACTGGTAGCTGTACAGGGAGACGCCGCGCCGGATGTCGTGGGGTTTGGTCATGGTGGTCCTTGGTTGATTGCGGGACGCAGGGGTCCCTGGCCCGGTGACGGGGCCTCTGTGGGTCATGCTGGAAATCAGGCTGCGAACGGACGCGGTCGCTGGTTCGGCATCGCGTCCGCGAAAGCGGTCAGGCGCCGTTCATGAAAACGCCCCCGTAGGCGCCGGCGGCCGCCGCAGTCGCAGCAGGCAGGCGCCGACGGCGAACACGCCGGCGATGACGCCGAACGCCAGGAAAGCACCCTGCAGGTCGCCGACCCAGCCGCGCATCAGGTTGACGACGGCCGGCGACAGGAACTGCGCCACGAAGAACGAACTGGCCCACCAGCCCATGCCGCGGCCGCGGTGCTCGAACGAGAACTTGCTCTGGGTCCAGGCGATCAGGGCCGGCACGATCAGGCCGTTGGCCAGCTGCTGCGCGAAGGCGAACGCCAGCGCCACCTTGTAGTCCGGCGCCATGCCGATGCCGCCCAGGCCGATGGCATAGCCGAAGAACACCAGGAAGATCTGCGCGCCGGCGCCGAACCGCGTGGTGAACTTGAAGAGCACGGCGCCGATCGGCACGCCGATGCTGGGAATTGCCATCCACAGCCCGATCGACTTGGGATCGCCGACGCCCATCTCCTTGAGCAGCAGCGAGAAATTGATGACCTGGACGTAGTAGATCGTCGACAGCACCACGGTCACGCCACAGACCATCAGGGCCACCATGGTCGGGAACGGCGTACCGGCGGGGCCCCCGGCCTGCACGGCGCGGCGGCCGCGCGCTTCGGGTTCGAACAGGAACACCACGCTGGCCAGGAAGATCGGGATCGCCACGCC
>DASVVD010001086.1:0-2350 GCA_036386715.1 Pseudoduganella sp. | reverse complement strand
CTGATCGAAACCACGGCCGAACTGGAGCCGCTGGCGGTGGCCAAGCTGCTCAAGGCGCTGGCCGACAAGGAGCAGCCGCAGCTGATCATCCTGGGCAAGCAGGCAATCGACGACGATTCGAACCAGACCGGCCAGATGCTGGCCGCGCTGCTGGGCTGGCCACAGGCCACGTTCGCCTCGAAGGTCGAGCTGGACGACGGCAAGGTCACCGTGACCCGCGAAGTGGACGGCGGCCTGGAAACCCTGGCATTGACCCTGCCGGCCATCGTCACCACCGACCTGCGTCTGAACGAGCCGCGCTACGTGACGCTGCCGAACATCATGAAGGCCAAGAAAAAGCCGCTGGAAATCGTCAAGCCGGAAGACCTGGGCGTGGACGTGACGCCGCGCCTGAAGACGCTGAAAGTGGCCGAGCCGGCCAAGCGCACCGCCGGCGTGATGGTGCCCGACGTTGCCACGCTGGTGTCGAAGCTGCGCACCGAAGCCAAAGTCATCTGAAGAGCGGCCACTCCGCAACGCATGCATTGCCCCAAGTGCAAAACCTGCCGTTGGGGTTTACATCAGACAAGGAATACATCATGGTCGCACTCGTCATCGCAGAACACGACAACACCAGCCTGAAAGGCAGCACCCACCACACCATCACCGCGGCGGCGCAGGCCGGCGGTGAAGTCCACATCCTGGTCGCCGGCGCGAACGCCGCGGCCGTGGCGCAGCAGGCCGCGCAGATCGCCGGCGTCACGAAAGTGCTGCTGGCCGACGCGCCGCATTTCGCCGATGGCCTGGCCGAGAACGTGGCCGAGCAGATCCTGGCCGTGGCTGGCAGCTACTCGCACATCCTGGCCCCGGCCACCGCCTACGGCAAGAACATCCTGCCGCGCGTGGCCGCCAAGCTCGACGTGGCGCAGATCTCCGAGATCACCAAGGTCGACTCGCCGGACACGTTCGAGCGCCCGATCTATGCTGGCAACGCGATTGCCACCGTGCAATCGTCGGACAAGGTCAAGGTCATCACCGTGCGCACCACCGGCTTCGATTCGGCCGCCTCGACCGGCGGTTCGGCCGCCGTCGAAAACGTGACGGCCGTTGCCGATTCCGGCAAGTCCAGTTTCGTGGGCCGCGAAGTGGCCAAGTCGGACCGCCCTGAACTGACCGCCGCGAAGGTCATCGTGTCGGGCGGGCGCGGCATCGGCTCGGCCGACAACTTCAAGGTGCTCGAGCCGCTGGCCGACAGGCTGAACGCCGCCATGGGCGCCTCGCGCGCCGCGGTCGATGCCGGCTACGTGCCGAACGACTGGCAGGTGGGCCAGACCGGCAAGATCGTCGCGCCGACGCTGTACATCGCCGTGGGTATCTCGGGCGCGATCCAGCACCTGGCCGGCATGAAGGATTCGAAGACGATCGTGGCGATCAACAAGGATCCGGAAGCAGCGATCTTCTCGGTGGCCGATTACGGCATCGTCGGCGATCTGTTCGAGGTGGTACCGGAACTGGTGCGGCAGCTTGGCTGACGGGCAGTGAAAACTGCAGTGTGAACTGCGACATGATTCCCGCCCAGGCGGGGCTCATGTTGCTGCAGCGCCCTGCGTGGGCAGGGAAAAGCAGGGCACAGCGGCCCCTGCAAGTTCTAGTATTTGTTCGCCACCACTTCGGGATCGAACACTTCCTGGGGGGTGCGCACGCTCGGCCCCAGGATCGGGCCGACCAGCTCGTGGCCCCAGGTCGACAGTTTTTCCGGATTGAGTTCGAAGCCGTCGTCGTGCCAAGGCTCGAGCTCGGCGATGCACTCGATGGCGAAGCCCGACGGCGTGAAGTGGTAAAAGGACATGTGCGGATCCTGGGTGTGTTGGCCCAGGGTCATCATCATCTGCAAGCCTTGCTTGCGCACCAGGTCATACGTCTCGCCGACGTCGCGCACCGAGCTGACGGTGATGCCCACGTGCTGCACGCCAGCCTTGCCCGGGCCGAAGCCGTAGGCGATGTCATGGCTGGTATGGGTATTGAGCTTGGCGCGGAAGAAGCCGGTCTTGCCCTTGCCGGCGCCGGCGCCATAATAGTGCAGGCCCATGACGACGGTAAGGAAGTGTTCCAGCTCGGGGCCGAACTCCGGCGTGATCAGGACCACATGGCCGACGCCGCGCTCGCCGCAGACAAAGCCGCCGTGCGGGCGGCCCGGCTGGAACGAGCGCGGCATCCACTTCTGCGCATAGAACAGCTCGTGCTGGTAGCCGACCGGATCGCGAAAGCGCACCAGCTCCTTGACGCCGCGGCGCTCGCGCAAGGCCTCGTCGGCGAAGCTCACCTCGACCCCGTGCTCGCGAAAGCGTTCCACTGCGGCATGGAACTCCAG
>DASVVD010001085.1:0-1760 GCA_036386715.1 Pseudoduganella sp. | reverse complement strand
GGCCGCATTTCGCAGGAAAACCGCCAGGCCGGACTGGCGGCCACGAAAGCGCTGGTGGGCCGCAATTTCCGCCTGATGCCCGGCGGGCACCTGTTCCCGATGGAGTTCCCGGTGCTGACAGCCCAGGCGGTGCGCGACATGGTGTGCGACCTGATCGGCAACGAGCTGGCGCTGTGCAGCGAAGCTGCGCAGACCGCGTAAAACCCTGCAAAACTTTTCAGGGGCCGGCCCGATCGCGTAAAATCGCCCCCACGCGGCATGGCCGCATCACCCACCAACAGAATTGAAGCCTTGCGATGACGATTAAAAGCGATAAATGGATACGCCGTATGGCGGAGTCGACCGGAATGATCGAGCCTTTCGAGCCCGGCCAGGTGCGTTCGGTGGATGGCCGCAAGGTGATCTCGTTCGGCACCTCGTCGTATGGCTACGATATCCGCTGCGCCGACGAGTTCAAGATATTCACCAATATCAACAGCACGATCGTCGATCCAAAGAACTTCGATTCCAACTCGTTCGTCGACATCAAGAGCGATGTCTGCATCATTCCGCCGAACTCGTTCGCGCTGGCGCGCACCATCGAATACTTCCGCATTCCGCGCAACGTGCTGACCGTCTGCCTCGGCAAGTCCACGTATGCACGTTGCGGCATCATCGTCAACGTCACGCCGTTCGAACCGGAATGGGAAGGCTACGTGACGCTGGAGTTCTCCAACACCACGCCGCTGCCGGCCAAGATCTACGCCGGCGAAGGCTGCGCGCAGGTGCTGTTCTTCGAGAGCGACGAAGTCTGCGAGACGTCGTACAAGGACCGCAACGGCAAGTACCAGGGCCAGCGCGGCGTCACGCTGCCGAAGGCCTGAACGGCCAGGTCGGCCAGACAGGTCACCAGACAGGTCGGATGAAAAAATGGCGCCGCGGCGCCATTTTTTCATCCGTCGCTGAGCGATCAGCCGCCGGCTGCCTGCGCAGGCCGGCCGGCCCCGGCAAACAGGGCCTTGACCGGGTTGGTGAACATCATGACCACCAGTGTGACGTCGACCGCCAGCTCGGCGATCGTCAGTACCGTTTCCAGGGCGCCGTAGTCGCTCCGCCCGGCCAGCATCGCCACCCACAGGACCACTCCGGCGGCGTAGGCGATGCGTGCCCAGTTCTTGCCCTTGATGAGCTGCAGGTTGACCCAGGCGCTGGTGCCATACATCACCACCAGCACGGCAAGCACGATAGCGCTGATGGTGGAGCCCATGCTGCGCACCATGGCGGCCTCTGGCGTGGCCAGCATCCCGGCGATGCCGAGGACAAAGCTGGTCCATACCAGCAACCTGAATCGGGAAAAGGCCTTGCCGCTCGGGGCGGCATGCTCGATGGTGTCGTTCATGGGTTTCCTGGCTGGTGAGGGCATCGCCGTGCCCTGCGGGGAGGCGAACGGACAGGGGTGCCCGACCCCGGTGATTATGGCACGGCGCGCCGCTCAATCGAGCGGCACCGCGATCTCCACGGCCAGGCCGCCGCCCTCGCGGTTGGCGGCGCCGATGGTGCCGCCATGCTGCTGCACCACCTGCTGGGCGATCGCCAGCCCCAGGCCGTGTCCTTCGACGTCCTTCTCGGTGCCGCTGCTGCGGAAGAACGGCTCGAAGATCGTTTTCAGGTCCTGCTCCGCCACGCCGGGGCCGCGGTCGAGCACCCGCACCTGCAGCCTGCCTTCCCGCACCAGGCTTTCCACCACGATGGTCTCGCCTTCGGGGCTGTGCTTGATCGCG
>DASVVD010001084.1:0-1504 GCA_036386715.1 Pseudoduganella sp. | reverse complement strand
CAGGTGGCCTCCAACAGTGCGGGTTACGCCCGCGCCGTCGACTTCGACCAGTCACCGGAAAAAACCTTCTCGTACAACCCGAGTACCGTCGACACGGGCAATGCCAGCGCCACCCAGCCGTTCCTGCAGAGCCAGCTGGCTGCCGGCAGCGGCTTCTTCAATGCGGCCACGCCACTGGACCTGATCACGCGCTCTGCGGCCGCACAGACCAAGGCGGATTGCTATGCGGCGTTTCCGAACCTGACAACAGCGCAGGCCAATTCGATCAAGGAGGGCGGCACCCGCAACGCCGCGATCAACCAGCGCGGCAATGAACAGCTGACCTGCCTGAACCAGTGGAACGACTACACGCCATCGCAAATACGCTATGTGCAGAAACGGCAGATCGACAAGCGCCGTTCGTTCGACCTGCGGCTGGACTTCAAGGTGACCGATGAACTGACCGTGTACGGCAAGGGCAGCTACCAGCGCCGCCGCGTGGACGACAATTTCCTCACCTATGGCCTCGGTGGCCTGGCGGTCAATCCCGCCTCGACCGCCAGCCCGACCTACAGTGGTGCCGCCTCCACCGAAAACACCGCGCTCAACAAGCTGGTCCCGGTGGCGGGTTCCGGCTACTACAGCTACGACACGCCCACGTGGCGCAGGGAAAACTATCCGTGGGCGAACTCGGTGGTGAACGTCAACCCCGCCTCGGTGACCTATGATGCCAACCACCATGTGACCGGCTTCACGATCGCCGACGGCAACATGAGCACGGACCAGATCCACAACATCATGGAAACCAGCAGCCGCTACCTGCAGCTGGGCGGGAATTACCGCAAGGGCGGGCTGCTCGCCGAATTCATGGTGGGCGACGCGAAGTCCGATTTCACGCGTGGCGACAAGCGCACCACCTTCACCTACAACTACGGCCCGGCAACGCTGTCGGTGCTGCCGAACGGCCTGTGGACGTACGCGTTCCCGCAAGGCGGCGGCCCTTCCGCGGCCACGCCGGCGCAGTATGCGACGCTGCGGCCGGCATCGGCCGCCCTGACCGCGGTGAAGGCCGCCGGCAACGTCTTCAGCGGTGCCCCAGCCTACACGATCGCCCAGCAGCCCCTGGTGACGCAGGCGCCGCAGATCACCTGGTCGCCGAAGATCAGCGACACCGGCGAGCGCACCGCGAAGCTGGACCTCACCTATGCACTGCCGGGCGAAGTGCCGTTCCTGACCCGCCTGAAGACCGGCTTCAACTTCCGCGACACGTCCGGCAACAGCTGGGGCGCCGGCGGCTATGAGGCGCAGACGGCAGTTGGCGAGTACGGCAAGCCCGGTTACCAGCGCGCCATCCTGGTGCCCTCGGCAAACGTGCGCAGCTCGTTCATCGGTTGCCAGGACACACCCGGCTCGCTGGGCGCGGGCGGCAAGCCGTGCCAGTACGGTTTTGTGCCGAGCAATTCGTATGCGTCCAACGCAATCCAGTCCGGCCAGACCACCCTGACGCAGGCGCAGTTCCAGGACA
>DASVVD010001083.1:0-18482 GCA_036386715.1 Pseudoduganella sp. | reverse complement strand
CATGATCGAGGACACCGACCAGGGCGTGCTGGTCACCGACGCGGATGACCGGATCGTGTCGGTCAACGGCGCCTTCAGCCGCATCACCGGCTATACGATGGCCGAGGCCATCGGCAGGACGCCGGACATGCTGCATGCCGGCGTGCATGGCGCCGGACTCCGCACCCAGGTGCATGCGGCGATGGCGGGCGGCGCACCGTGGCGCGGCGAAACCATGGGCCGCCGCAAGAGCGGCGAGCTGTTCCCGCAATCGCTGATCGTCAACGCGGTGCGCGACGGGCATGGCCGGATCAGCCACACGTTCTCGCTGTTCACCGACATCAGCATGCGCAAGGAGGCCGAGGCGCGCATGCAGCGCATGGCCAATTACGACGCATTGACCGGGCTGCCGAACCAGGGCCTGCTGATGCAGTTGCTGGGGCAGTCGATGACGGAAGCGCGCCGCACGCATGAGGCTGGCGCGCTGCTGGTCGTCGAGATCACGCGGCTGGGTGCGATCTACGATACGCTGGGCCACGACGTCGGCAACGCACTGCTGGTCGAAGCGGCCCTGCTGTTGCGCTCGCGGCTGCGCGAAGGCGATATCCTGGCCCGGCTGGACGGCAGCAAGTTCGCCATCGCGTTGCCGCGGGTCGAGCGGCGCGAGCATGCGGCGCTGGTGGCGAACAAGCTGGTCGAGGTGCTGGCCGCGCCGATCGCCGTTGGCCGGCGTTCGCTGCAGGTCGGCACCCATGTCGGCATCGCCTTGTATCCCGAGGATGCGCAGGAGCCCGGCGCACTGTTGCGCGGGGCGGACGTGGCGGCCGTGCGGGCCGGCACCAGCATGGAACCGGCGCTGCTGTTCTTCTCCGAAGAAATGAACCAGCGCGCCAAGGAGCACCTGCGTATCGAAAGCGAATTGCGCGATGCGCTGGCAAACGGCGAGCTGTCGCTGTACTACCAGCCGAAGGTCAGCCTGCGCAGCGGCCGCATCGTGGGCGCCGAGGCACTGCTGCGCTGGCGGCACCCGGTGCGCGGGCTGGTGTCGCCGGGCGTGTTCATTCCGGTGGCGGAAGAAACCGGCCTGATCATGGAGCTCGGCAACTGGGCTATCGAGGAAACCTGCCGGCAGATCCGGGCGTGGCACGATGCCGGCCTGGCCATGCCGCCGGTCGCCGTCAACCTGTCGGCCCGGCAGTTCGACCGCGGCCTGCCGCAACGGATGGCCGAGGTGCTCGACCGGCACGACGTGCACCCCGGGCAGATCATGCTGGAGATCACGGAAAGCCAGCTGGTGCGCGGAGCCGAAACCGTCTTCGGGATCATGAACGAGCTGGTGGCGATGGGCCTGGCGCTGGCACTGGACGATTTCGGCACCGGCTATTCGAGCCTGGCCTACCTGAAGAAATTTCCGATCAGCACGCTCAAGATCGACCGTGCCTTCGTGACCGGCCTGCCGCACGAGGAAAACGACTGCGCGATCGCCCGCGCAATCGTTACGATGGCGCAGCAGATGCGGCAGGAAATCGTGGCGGAAGGCGTGGAAACCGCGGACCAGATGGCGTTCCTGCGTGATCTGGGCTGCGACCAGCTGCAGGGCTACCTGTTCAGCCAGCCCGTGCCGGCTACCGACTTCGAACGCATGCTGCGCGAAGGCCGGCGTCTCGCGCTGGCTGCGCCGGAGCGCTGAATGAGAAAGCCGCTCGGAAGAGCGGCTTTCAAGTGGTGTTCCCGAATGGCCGGGAACCGCGCCTGGGCGCGTATTACGGGCGCCTAGCCCTTGTCGTTCTTGTGGCTTTGCCGGCCGGCCTGGGCATGCTGCTCGGGGGTGCCGCCACGGGTGCCACCGCCCTGGCCACCCTGGTTGCCGCCCTGGTTGCCGCCGCTCGAGCCCTGGCTGCCACTTTGCTGGTTGCCGTCGTTCTTGTGGCTCATGCTGCCGGCCTTGCGTGCTTCTTCCGAGGTGAATTCGTGTGCGTTGCCGGAAGCATGCGCAGCGCGGCCGCCTTCGGAGGCGATTTCACGCTGGCGTTGCGGATCCATGGAAGCAAAACCACGGTTGCTGGTATCGCCGCTCTGGTTGTTGCCCTTGTTGCCGCCCTGATTATTGCCTTGGTTGGATGATGCCATGGTTCTCTCCTAGTAAGATATGAACATTGCATCCTTTACGCAACCTGTGATGACTCGAACTGCGTGTCAAGTCGTGTAAAGGAGCGCTCATCTTAGGCCCAAGCCATGGCCATTTTTATAAGAGCCGAGGAGGGTGCTTTGTAGGACAAAGCCTAATAGGAAAGTAACACAACAGTTCTCATAATTTACACTTCCGACGCCTCATGAACATCCTGATTTCCCTGGTACCTGCGCCATGAATGCTTCCCTGGACCTTTCGATACGCCTTTCCCCGAGCTTTTTCTGCCACAGGCCGGCACGATGACGATGCGCGCGCTGCCATTGCGCCTGTGTCCCGGGGACGACCTGCGCAACGCCATCGAAGCGGCATTGGGCGGACACGGCGCGGCTTTTGTCGTGCAGGGAATCGGTTCGCTGTCGGTCGCGCGGCTGCGCTTTGCCGGCCGCTCGCAGCCGGATGAACTGGTGGGAGACCTCGAGATCCTGACCCTGGCCGGCACTGTGTCGCCGGATGGGGCGCACCTGCACATGTCCGTCGCCGGTGCGGACGGCCACGTGTCCGGTGGCCACGTCGCCCCGGGTTGCATCGTGCGCACCACGGCCGAGTTGCTGGTGGCGCTGCTGCCCGGCCATGCCTTCTCCCGGCAACTCGACGACACCACGGGTTACCCGGAACTGGCGATCCGCACCATCGGTTAGCGCCGCCGCAGCGGATCGAGCAGGCTTCGCAGGTCGTTGTGATCAAGCTCGTACATCAGCGCCAGCAGCGCACCGAGTTCCCCCTTCGGAAAGCCCTCGCGGGCCATCCAGCCCAGGTAATGACCGGGCAGCTCGGCCAGCTTGCGGCCCTTGTATTTCCCGTATGGCATCTCGCGGACGAGCAGCAGGGAGAGTGCTTCACTATTCATATTGTTGCGGCTGAGTCAAAAAACATCTGCTTGGAGCGGTCTTTTTCGAAAGAATGACTTCCTGGATACTGCACGGCATGCAGCACCGTCCAGTACTTTACTTTATCCAGGAGTCTTCCATGCCCATTGCCCTGCTGGCGCTCACGATCAGCGCCTTCGCCATCGGAACCACCGAGTTCGTCATCGTCGGGCTGCTGCCCACCATGGCCGCCGACCTGCGCGTCAGCCTGCCATCTGCCGGCCTGCTGGTGAGCCTGTATGCGCTGGGCGTGGCCATCGGCGCGCCGGTGCTGACGGCGCTGACCGGCAAGGTGCCGCGCAAGCTGCTCCTGCTGGCGCTGATGGTGCTGTTCACCGCCGGCAACCTGCTGGCCTGGCAGGCCCCCGGCTACGAATCGCTGGTGGCCGCCCGCATCCTCACCGGGCTGGCGCACGGCGTGTTCTTCTCGATCGGCTCGACGATCGCCACCTCGCTGGTGCCGAAGGAAAAGGCGGCCAGCGCCATCGCGATCATGTTTACCGGCCTGACGGTGGCGCTGGTCACCGGCGTGCCGCTGGGCACCTTCATCGGCCAGCATTTCGGCTGGCGTGAAACGTTCCTGGCTGTGTCGGCACTGGGCGTGGCCGCCTTTATCGGCAGCCTGCTGTTCGTGCCGAAGACCATCGCGCACACGCCGCCGGCATCGCTGCTGGCGCAGGTGAAGGTGCTGGCGCAGCCCCGGCTGCTGCTGGTCTATGCCATGACGGCGGTCGGCTATGGCGGCTCGTTCATTGCCTTCACGTTCCTGGCGCCGATCCTGCAGCAGGTGGCAGGCTTCGGCGAAAGCGCGGTGGGCGCGGTAATGCTGGTGTACGGCGTGTCGGTTGCGTTCGGCAATATCTGGGGCGGCAAACTGGCGGACAGGCGCGGCCCGATCGGCGCCCTGAAGATCATCTTCCTCAGCCTGGCCGCGGTGCTGCTGGCGCTCACGTTCACCGCGCCGAACCAGTGGCTGGTGGTGCTGACCGTGCTGCTGTGGGGGGCTGTGGCGTTCGGCAATGTCGCCGGCCTGCAGGTGTACGTGGTGCAGCAGGCGGAGCACTACACGCCGCACGCCGTCGACGTGGCTTCCGGCCTGAACATCGCCGCCTTCAACCTCGGCATTGCCGGCGGCGCGTGGGGCGGCGGGCATATCGTCGAGCAGCTTGGCCTGGTGCATACCGGCTGGATCGGCGCGTTGGTGGTGCTGGCCGCCTATGGCTTGACGGCACTCTCCGGCCGGCTCGACCGGCTGGACCCGCGGCCTGCCGTGCCAGGGAAGCCGCGGCACGCCGTGGCGCACTGAGGCGGCTGCACCTAAGGCGTTTCGGGCAGCGCCGGGGCCTCGTCCGGACTGGACCCCGGGGCGGGGCCCTTTTTCACTTCCTTCATGAATTGCTGGAAATGCTGCCGGAAATCCGCGAACAGCGGGTGATCGCGGTTTTCCAGCATGACCTCGGAAAACAGCTTCAGCCCCACGGCAAACGCGGTGGCCGTTTCAGGGCTGAAGTCGGCGCGGCCGCGCATGCGCTCGACAATGGCAAAGATGTCGTCGTGGTTGCCGACCTCGAAGGCCAGGGGCGCACGCGTGACGGGGTTGCCGCCGGGGTCCTGCAGGTGTTCCAGGGTGACGCGGTAGCGGTGCTGTTTCATGAGGCTCTCCTGTTCCGTTGCATTCAGTCCGGCAGCAACAGCGCATGCTGCGTCGCGGTATGGAAATCGCGCCAGACACGGTTGATGGCACTGTCCTCCCGCGCCGCCTGCAGCCCGCAATACGGGTACAGCATGTCGACGGCCCGGCGGCAGGTTTCCACCAAGCGCAAGGATACCTGTTGCAGGCCTGCCTCGTCCGGTACGGTGTGCTGCTCCATGTCGGCCCAGGCGCGGTCGAGCGTGTCGTACAGGGCGGCACGGTCGGCGGCCAGTGCTTCCCGCGTCCTTTGCAGCAGCGCCGCCACCGACGCCACCCCGGCCAATGGCACGCCGGTGCCGTGCTGGCGCCGCGCGGCGACCAGCGGGCCGGCCAGCGCGATGAAATGGCCGGCCATGCCGAGCAGGTTGGCCGCCAGCGTCACGTAGGCCAGCGCCATGAACGGAAAGCGGTACAGCGGCCCGTCCGCCGTGGCGTGGCCGGCATCGATGGCAAAGCCGTGGCTCGCCGGCACCCGTGCGCCGTCGATCCGGTAGGCGTGGGAAGCCGAGGCACGCAGGCCGATGCTGCGCCACGACGATTCCAGCGCGACCTGCCGCGCCGGCACCACGAAGGCGCGGATCCTGGGCCGGCCGGTTTCATCATGCAGCACTTCGCCGCGTGAACGCAGCACCGCGTTCAGCGTGAAATGCGTGGCCATTGGCGCGCCGCTGGCGTAATCCCACCGGCCTGTGATGAGGAAATCGTCACCGTCGGCATCGGCAAAGCCGGTCGGGGCGCCGCTGCCGGCCAGGCAAACGCCGGGTGTCGCCATGATGGCGCGTGCCAGGGCGGGGGGCAGGAAGCCGGCGAACCAGCCGGCGCCGGCGCACAGCGTGACGACCCATCCCAGGCTGCCGTCGGTGGCGGCGATGGTTTCTTCCAGCCGCACCACTTCGGGCAGCGCCAGCTCGGCGCCGCCGGCCGCCCGCGGCGCCAGCATCTTCAGCCACCCCTGTCCGTGGATCAGGGCCTGCTGTGCGGGCAGCAGGAAACCGTCCAGCTCCGCCGCCCGCCACGCGTCCACCGGAGCGGCGCCAGGCAGGGGGTTGTTTACAACATCGTCCGATTCAGCCATAGATGCGCTCCAGGCTGCCCTTGCCGAAGTATTTTTCGTATTCGACGGCGGCGTTCACGTCCATCATGCCGGCCAGGTAATCGAGCACCAGGCGTTCGCGCGAATCGTCGAGGCAACGCAGCTCCGGCGGCAGCAGCACGTTGTCGCGGTTGTAGCTGCGGTCGGTCAGCACCTCGAACAGGCCGCGGAGGATCTTCTCGCCGCGCTTTTCATACAGCTGCACATCCTTCTTGCGCAGGATCGCCTTCCACAGCAGCGTTTTCAGCCCGCGCGCCAGCGGCCCCATCGTGCGGTAGCCCAGTTCGGGCCCATGGCTGCCCTCGATGACGACGATGTCGCGGCACAGTTCGTGCACGATCTGCGATGTCATCTCCTTGCGCAGCACGATCGAATACTCCTCCGAGCTGGCCTGCGCCTCGCTTTTCAGCGCCTCGTCGTGCGCCCCGTGGGCGATGCGCGAGAACGGTTCGAAGGCCTCGGTGAAATCGCGGCTGATACGGAACTCGTGCAGGATCTCGCCCCAGGTGATGATGCCGAAGCTCATGGCATCTTCCAGGTCGTGTGCGGCGTAGGCGATCTCGTCCGACAGGTCCATGATCTGCGCATCGATGGTCTTGCGGAGCGACAGGCCATGCCGCGCCAGCTCGCCGGACAGGAAGTGATAATCGTCGTCGTACAGGAATTTCTTTGGATTGTCGGCGCGCCGGTAAAAATACTTGGTGATGCCGGCCAGCGTGCGCACCGTCAGGTTCAGTCCGGCATAGGCATGGTGCTTTTTTTCCAGCGTGCGCAGGATGCGGAATGCCTGCGCATTGCCTTCGAAGCCGCCGTATGCGGTGCCCAGTTCATCGAGGATGCGCTCGCCGTAGTGGCCGAACGGCGGGTTGCCCAGGTCGTGCGCCAGCGCGCAGGTTTCGGCAACCACGCTGCGCTCCAGGCCCAGGTCGGCGGCGATCGAGCGGGCGATCTGCGCCACCTCCAGGCTGTGCGTGAGCCGGTTGCGATTGAAGTTGCTGGCGTCCACGCCCAGCAGCTGCATCTTGCCCTGCAGCCGGCGGAACGACGACGAATACAGCACGCGCGCATAGTCGCGCATGCATTCCTCGCGGCCGGCGGCGCGGCCGTCGCTCTGCGCGTGGACGCGCACTTCGAGTGGCAGGATCAACGCTTCCTGCTCGCGGGCGAATTCCCGGGTTGCGGCACTGTACATACGATTTCCTTGTTATCCTCCACAGAATCACCCGCGATTGTAGCCCGGCGGCAGGTGTATATTGCTGCCGGTTCGAACTTTGGATGCAACCTGTATGTCCCCGGCTTTCCTGTTTTTCGTCATCTTCGCGTATTTCGGCCTGCTGCTGGCGGTGGCCCGCGCCACCTCCCGCAACGCCGACAACGCCAGCTTCTTCATCGGTAACAAGAGCTCGAACTGGGCGCTGGTGGCGTTCGGCATGGTCGGCACCACGCTGTCCGGCGTCACGTTCGTCAGCGTACCCGGCGCCGTCGGGCGCGACGGCTTCGGCTACCTGCAGATCACGCTCGGCTACGTGATCGGCTACCTAGTCATCGCGTATGTGCTGCTGCCGCTGTACTACCGGCTCAGGCTCACATCGATCTACCACTACCTCGACGTGCGGCTGGGGCGGCGCTCGTGCCAGAGCGGCGCCGCGTTCTTCCTGGTCTCGCGCACGCTGGGCGCCACCGCGCGGCTGTACCTGGTCGTCAATATCCTGCAGGCCACGATCCTGGACCGCCTGGGCGTGCCGTTCTGGGCCACCAATGCCGTGATCCTGATGATGATCCTGCTGTACACCTACGAAGGCGGGGTGAAAACGATCGTGTGGACCGACACGCTGCAGACCGCCGGCATGCTGGCCGGCCTTTTCGCCAGCGTGTGGTTCCTGCTGCACACGATGCACCTGTCCGTGGGCGGCAGCCTGGCGCAGATGCAGGCGGCGGGCCTGGCACGAGTTTTCGACTTCAACGTCGACAGCCCCGGCTACCTGTGGAAGCAGGTCGTGGCCGGCGCCTTCATCACGATCGCCATGACGGGCATGGACCAGGAAATGATGCAGAAGAATATCTCGGTCAAGACGTTGCGGGGCGCGCAGAAGAACATGCTGCTGCTCACCTGCATCCTGGTGGTCGTGCTGGGCCTGTTCCTGTTCCTCGGCGGCCTGCTGCACCTGTATGCGCCGCAGGCCGGCGTGACGGCCACCGGCGACCGGCTGTTCCCCACCGTGGTGATGGAGCACCTGCCGGCCGCAATGCAGCTGGTCTTTTTCGTGGCGCTGGTCTCGGCACTGTTCCCCAGCGCCGATGGCGCGATCACGGCGCTGACATCGTCGTTCTGCATCGACCTGCTGGGCATGCAGCGCAGGCAGGGCGACCATGCGCTGGATGAAAAAACCTCGGTGCGCTGGCGCTACCGTGTGCACCTGGGCTTCTGCGTGCTGTTCCTGGGGCTGGTGATGGTGTTCAAATGGATCGACAGCGCCAGCATGATCGGCGTGATCCTGAAGCTGGCCGGCTACACGTATGGCCCGCTGCTGGGCCTGTTCGGCTTCGGGCTGCTCACGCGCCGCGCCGTGCGCGACCGCTGGGTACCGGCCGTCGTCATCGCCGGGCCGGTGCTGTGCGCTTTGCTGGAACACTGGCAGCAGCTGTTTTTCGGCAGCTACCGGCTCGGGCTGGAACTGCTGGTCGTCAACGGCCTGTTCGTGTTTGCCGGGCTATGGCTGGTTTCCTCACCCGGAAGGCGTGGCGCGCTGGCGTCCGCAAACTGATACAGTGATGCATTAGAGTCACTTTATCAACATTACCCCGGAGTTGCCTGTGTCCCGATCCGTATTTTCTTACGTGCGTGGCGGCGTTGGCCGTGTATGGCGCTTCCTCGATGCCGGCCGCCGCGCCGTATTGAACCTGATTTTCCTGGCGATCGTGATCGCCTTGCTGTATGCGATCTTCGGCGGCGGCGTGAAGCCGCTGGGCGACAAGACGATGCTGGTGCTGAACCTGAACGGCCAGCTGGTCGAGCAGGCACCGGGCGGCGCCAAGCTGGCCGCGCTGGCCAACATCGGCGACGACAACATGCGCCGCTACATCCAGCTGCGCGACCTACTGCGCGTGCTCGACAGTGCCGCCCGCGACGACAAGATCAGTGGCGCCGTGCTGCTGGTGGACGAAATGGAAGGCGGCGGCCCGGCCATGCAGCGCGAGATCGCGGCGGCCATCGACCGCTTCCGCGCCACCGGCAAGCGCGTCGTGGCGTGGGGTTCGAACTACAACCAGGCCCAGTACCAGATCGCCGCGCATGCCAGCGAGGTGTACCTGCACCCGATGGGCACCGTGATGCTCGATGGTTACGGCAAATACCGCACCTACTATCGCGACGCGCTCGACAAGCTGGGCGTGACTGTCAACCTGCTGAAAGTGGGCAACTTCAAGAGCGCGGCGGAGCCGCTGGTGGCCAACGGGCCGTCGCCGGCCGCGGCGGAGGCCGAAGCCTACCTGAACAACGACCTGTGGAACCGCTACCTGAACGACGTGGAAAAGGCCCGCAAGCTGGCCACCGGCACGATTTCGCGCGGCATCGAGAACCTGCCGGCGCTGGTGGAGGCCAGCGGTGGCGACCTGGCGAAGATGGCGCTGAACGTGAAACTGGTCGATGGCCTGAGGACCCGCGATGAAATCCGCACGCTGCTGGTGAAATACGGCGCGTCGGACCTGGAGGGCAAATCGTTCCGCCAGGTCGGCTTCGACGACTACCTGGCGCGCCTGAGCCCGAACCTGACCGGCGACGCCATCGGCGTGGTGATGGCGGTCGGCGAAATCGGCGACGGCATCGCCGCGCCCGGCTCGATCGGCGGCCTGTCGACCTCGAACCTGATCCGCATGGCGCGCGAGGACGACAGCGTGAAAGCCATCGTGCTGCGCGTCGATTCGCCCGGCGGCAGCGCGTTCGGCTCGGAGCTGATCCGCCGCGAACTGGAACTGACCCGCGCGGCCGGCAAGCCGGTCGTGGTCTCGATGGGCAACCTGGCCGCCTCGGGCGGTTACTGGATCTCGATGGCGTCCGACGAGGTGATCGCCGATGCGTCGACGATCACCGGCTCGATCGGCGTGTTCGCGCTGTTCCCCACCGTCGACAAGGTGATGGACAAGCTGGGCATCCACAGCGGCGGCCAGCCCACCACGTGGCTGGGCGATGCCGGCAACCCCACGCGTCCGATGGACCCGCGCTTCGGCCAGTTGCTGCAATCGTCGATCAACCACGTGTACTCGGAATTCACGACGAAAGCCGCCCAGGCCCGCAAGAGTACGCCCGAAAAGATCGATGCCGTGGCGCAGGGCCGGGTCTGGACCGGCGCCCAGGCGCAGGAACGCGGCCTGGTCGACACGCTGGGCAACTTCAACGATGCGGTGCGCTCGGCCGCGCGACGCGCCAAGATCAGCGGCCAGCCGCGCATCGTCTACATCGAACGCGAAACCACCCGTTTCGACAAGGTGCTGAACTTCTTCGGCGCGCCCAACGCGCTGGCCGTCAGCGATATGATCGATGCCGCCGTGGCGAAGCAGGTGGGTACGGTGCTGGCCCCGGCCGGCATTCCCGCCGGCGTGGCCGGCCATGTCGTGAAAGAGCTGAACTGGCTCAACGAGATGACGGCGCAGAGGAAGCCGTTCATGGCGCTCACGCACTGCATGTGCGGGGTGCCGCAGTAATGGTGAAAGCTTCGCGGGGCTGCCGGTGCTCGACCTGAAGACCGGCAATGCGCGGCCTTCGCCGGGGCCGCCGGCCTGGCGCCGGTCGATGGCAATGCCTGCAGGTGGCATGGCGCGCATCGCGGGGCCGCTGCAGCGCTTGCTGCTGGCCTGCGGCGCGGGAGCCTTGCTGTCCGGCTGCTATACGGTCGACCAGCGGCGGTTTGCCGCTTCCATGCATGCGCTGCTGCCCGAGGGTGTCGCCGCCTCCGAAGCGGTCCGCCGGCTGCAGGCGAACGGCTTCAACTGCTACGGTTCGTCGGCCGTGCCTACCTGTGCCAAAACCCGGCAACGGCTGCTGCCTTCCACGTGCATCGAAAGGGTGAACCTTGTCGTGGCACCCGGCACCGATGTGCTGGAAAGTGTCGAGGTACAGCCGATCGTGTGCGCGGGGTTTTGAAGGTGAGGGCGCGGCGTGCTATGGCCGGTTACCCGATGTTCATGGCGACGGCGCATCCCGATCCGAAGCATCAGGCCGACGATACCAGTTTCGCACCGCAGGCAGTCGTGTCGCCGTCGTAAGCATACTGTTTGCCCTGATGCCGGTTGCCCGAATTGCCCGGGGTGATCGGATACATCCCCTTGCACTGTGGGCACGAAGTCATGTCGCCGGCCAGTGCCGCCGGTTTGCCCGACACCACCGCACCCGATGTAGCGCTCACCACACGGCCGCCATGTGTGGTCTGGTCGCCGAGCCGTATCACGCCTTTTCCATTGTGCTTCACGCTGCCTCCTGGCATGCCTGCGTCGAAATCGTCCGAGGCAAAACGTCCATCAGTATTTGTGATCGCGGCCGTTGGCTGCATCGTTCAATGCCCGGTAACCCTGGTTGGACATGTTCTTTTCATCGCCCGTCTTTGCGTCCTCGAGGGAGGCTTCGACCTGCAGCGCGAAGCGGTCGCCGTTGCCCAGCATGACTTCGTAGCGCTCGGTTCCCGGTTCGTGGTCGATCTCGATCCGGCCTTCGCCGTCGGTCAGGCCGGTCTTCATTTCGGCACCGTTCTTGTAGAGAACGTAGGGCGTATCGACGTAGGGCGTGCCCGAGGCGGAATGCGGCTGAAGGAGCGGGTGCAGCTTGACGCGCTTGTCCGTTGACCCAGCCTGGGTCTGCTCGGCAGTGTTCTCGCGCTGTGCCGGTTGCGGGCGATTCTGCGGGCCCAACGTCTCGATATTGCAATGGAACTGGACGGGGGAGGGCGACCAGACCTGCACCTTGTCGGCGATCTCGATCATCGAGCCGGCGCCATGGAGACGCACTCCCTTCCTGGCGCGCAGGTCGATCCAGTCGGTTTCGCTGATCAGGCGCAGTACCTTCTGCGCGATGATGTCCATCTCGTCGCTTTCGGCCCGGACTTCGACCTTGCCGGATGCCGCGATCAGCTTCATCCCCAGCTTTTGCACGAAGAGCCTCACGCCTTCGCGTGCGCTGGCGAAGAAACCGCCGTGCGCCGTCATGGAAACGTTGGCTCCCGCGGTCAGCGCAATCTGCTGGCCGCCCGCGACATGGACCGACTGCGCGGCGGTGGCGGCGATGCCGGCAGCACTGGAGAGCACCATGTGTGGCGCAGAGAGTTCCGGCAGTTTCTCGCCGGCGCCCTTGATGTCGTTGTTCTGGGCAGCGATCGCTTTCGCACTTTCCGACTGTGCGCTGCTGTTGGTGGCATCGTGCTGCTCGGCGGATACCGCCAGCGCTTCATGCCGGCCGTGCGCCTTGGTCAACCGCGCGGTGGTTTCAGCCATTACCTTGACCGGGCCTGCGCCACCAGCACGCGACTCGGTCGTCAGCAGCATGCCTTGCGCGGCGCGGGCCACGCCGTGGCCGTCGGTGCGCAGTTCGAAGCCTTCACCCCTGGCTTCACGGTGCCCGTCATTCCCGTCCAGCCGGTGAATATTCCCCAGTGAGAGCTGACTGTGCAGGTGATCACTTCGCAATTGCGCCTGGATCTCGCCTTTCGTATCATCCAGCACGAGCTGGTTGGCGCGAAAGCCGGCAAGTTCGCGCGAGCGCAGTCCCGACAGCGCGCTCTCGCGTGACAACTGCCAGGGCGCCGAATGATTGGCGTTATAGACGACGCCAGTAATGATCGGACGGTCCGGGTTTTCTCCCATGAACTGCACCACCACTTCCTGCCCTATCCGGGGCAGTCCGATCTGGCCGAACTGCTTGCCCGCGATGGGCATCGCCACCCGCACCCAGGCCGAGCTGTTTTCATTCCGCTTGCCTTGCCGGTCCCAGTGGAACTGGATTGTCACACGACCGTAACCGTCCGTATGAATCTCCTCGCCTTGCGGTCCGGTCACGATGGCCGTCTGGACGCCCGGTGCGGGCGGCGGTGCGCTGTGGAAGTAGGGGCCGGGACGCCAGGGAATCGTCTTGCGCAGGCAGGTCAGTTCGTTCTTGTAATACGAAGGCTCGCGCGTGGCGGAATGCAGGTTGTTGGCGGCGGAATGCCGGACCGAAACGATCAGGTATTCACGCTTGCCGATGGGTTCGCTGATAAAGGCCCGCCGATAGGGCCAGTTCATTGAACCGCTGTGGTGACCGGCCAGCACGAAACTGCGGCCCGGCATGGCGCTGCGGTCGTTGCCGGAAGCTTCGAAATATTGCGTGATCCGATCGGCGCCTTCCATCCGGCGCTTGGCCAGCGGCTCGCCATCCTGCCAGTCGCGGTAGCCGTAGGCACCCAGGTTTTCATAAATGTCGAACGCCGGGACTTTGCCCTGTCGATTCAACGATTCGGACAATACAGCCTGCGGAAACGGGTTCTTGAAATCGAAACTGCCCAGCGTGATGCTGGCGGAACCCACGCGGCGCACGGGTTGCCACTGATGTATGCCATCGCCCACGGCCGAACCTGCGGCCGCGCGGTAAGGAATGGTGCCAGGTTCGACGTCGCGCAAACCGCAGGCATCGATCGCATTGGCCAAGGTGCTGTCATCGGTCAACCACAGGGTATGACCGTCCAGCCGGTGTTCGTACCAATAATGCAGGCCCGCCGCTTCCCAGCGTCGGTGCAGGTGGTTGTAGTCGGTCTCGTTGTACTGGTTCATGCAGGTGATCCGTGGATCGTCGCGCCGCATGCGAATCTTCCAGTCGTGTTCCTTGTAGTGTGCGAATGTTGTCTCCGTCATCTCCAGCACGCTGCATGCGAGGAAGGAGCAGCAATCCTGGCGCAGCTTCGCGAATGCGAGCCATGGTTCAAGCCGGGCGTGATAAAAGACGTATCCACCATCGGTCTTCACGTAACGGAATTCCGTAATGTAGCCATTGAAGTGGCGTTGCGAGCTGTTGTCGCGCACCAGCGAGACAGTCATCATCCTGCCGATCATGTCCTTCAGTGGAATCGAGGCATCGTCGGACAATAGTTCCACTTCGAAGCAAAAGCCGCGTGACAGCTCTTCATTGGCGCGAAATGTGTTGACCGCCAGCGTGGCCCCAGGCCCGTCCTTGTTCGGAAAGTGCAGGCGCAGCAGGCGACGCGTCTGCTGCAGCAGGCCGATTACCGCAATGCGCGAGAGATTGTTATCGTTCGGCGACATGGATGTTTTCCTTCAACTGGTAGCGAGGTGCGCATGTTGCGGGGCAGTGCCGCTGGCTGGCTAATCCCGCTTGACGGCGACAGCGAGCGCTTCCGTTCCGGATGCATCCAGCAAATGCCATGACAGTTCCTCTTCCGTGATAGGAAGATGCCAGTCGCGCTGCGGATGCGGGAATGGCTTGCCTTTGACCACCCACGATTGCCACGACGGCTGGTTGATCAGCGCATGAAGCGGATGATCGCCTTTCAGCCAGGGCTGCCAGATGCCAGTGGCGGGGCAGGCGTCGTCCGCTGGTGCACTGCGCAGTGGTGCCGAATGGGCCATTTCGCGTGTCATGCCTTTCGGCGCGCGAGGGACAACGGCACCATCGTCGTGGGGAATCGTCAGGTGGTATTGCCAGACGATGCCAGCCACTGCCCGGTGAACGTCCCGCATGTAAATCGGCCCGAAATCCTCGCCCTTCTTGAACAGCCCCGGCGGGATAGTGGCCAGATGCTGTTTTACCTGTTCCGACTGCTCAGGCGCTTGGGGCTGCCAATACCCTTCGAACGGCGCCTTGCCTGTTGCTGTCTCGGTCGTTGCGCGAAGTGCGTAGGCCGGGTCGAGGAAATATCGTCCGGTGCGTTGCGACATCGGGCTCGATGTCGGTGGCCTGGATGGGGCCAGTGTCACGCCGCGGGCGGCATACAGCAGCGTGTCGCGGTCGCCGTTCCAGGGGGGAAGGGCGGCTGGAGGCAATGGCAAAACTCTGTCGAGGTTGGGGAATCGGTCGGAAGAGTCAAAGCTGAGTGCATCTGCAATCAAGCCATATCGCGCGGTGCGCGCACGATCGACATAGGGCGCGGGAGAGTCCTTCAAGCTGATTGGATCGCTGAACTCGACATAAAGGTGATTTGCGCAGTCTTGGCAGCCGAGTGCGGAACCCCGATGAAGTGCTGCCAAAGCACGGGCCTTGTTTTGTTCCGTTGGCTCGGCGAATCCAGGATGGGCATAAAGCACGCTTAGATAGTATCCGGCCGGCCCGTAGCCCTGTGAAAGGGCGCATTCGAACATTTTGATGGCAACAGGGATATTCGACCAGTAACCAGGGAGCGCGCCATCTGTGCCAGCCCGCATTTTCTCAGCAAGAAAATTCATCGAACCTGCGTTACCCATATGCGCAGCCTTTTGCATGAATGCATAGGCCATTGTCGAGTCGCCAGGAATGCCGGTTCCGTTGAGATAGTAGATACCCATCCTGTCATAGGCTGCCGGTACCCCCAGGCGCAAGGCTTCTTCGACGAGCAAGACCGCATCTTCTATGCCATGAGTGGGGTCCCGACGCTCGATATACAAACTTGCCAGATTGAGCATTGCCTTCCAATGTCTTCTTTTGGAAGCCTGTTGCATCAACTGAACGATGGACTTGTAGTCCTTGTCGTCCACGTAAATATCTGCACTATCAAGCGCGAGCGATTCGTAAAACCACTGGTTTGCCTGGGCATCAATGGTGGGAACTGCCATGGTTTCTAACTTGCACGGAAAATCGCTCACGTGAGGCTGAAAGAGTGGCAGTTCTTCACTGCGTGGAATTGAGTGCATTAAGGTTTCCTTTGCATCGCATGCCGACAAAATTAGGGAAAAGGAGATGCCATAAAAAGCTGGTATGAAGCGTAATGTGGAAAGATTTAATGTTTTCATCTTCATCCCAATCGAATGATAGAGCTGCGATTATCTTCGAGTTGCAGAATGTGCCCTATGAGTTCCCTGCTATCTTTGTCTTGCGTTTCAGCCAGAACCCTGCTTTTATTGGATTTCAATAGGTCGACCCATTTTTTAAATGTATCCATTATGTCGGACTTGTTTCCTTCTCCTCCGGTTGCAGATCCGCCTGTCAATTGGCTCCAAATTTTCTTTCGCAGTTCTTTCGAATGTACAGGGTCTATCAGCGAAATATTGATCTCGCTATCGACCGCCATGCTGCGGTGATTCAGATTCGCGCTGCCGAGTGTCATGAACAGGTCATCGACAATCATCAACTTGGAATGGATGTAGATTTCACGGTAACGCCATCTGCCCCGGTCGACACCGCAGGTGTACAGCATCGACGTGCAAACCCTGATGCCATACTCGCGTTTGAGACGTTCAATGTCCGGCTTGTCGATGGTGTTTGCATGCTCTACCACACCTACCTCATGGGAAACCGCCGGCATGCTCTTGGCTGTTGTTACGTAGGGTGGCGGCTTTGGTGTCCGGTTCACACCGTCGATCATTTCCTGCTGTTTCGTCAGCCCGCCGTGCTGCCCCAAGGTCGCCAGGGCATCGTAGGTGCGGGGGATCATCTGTTCCCTCTCGGGCGTCGGCATCACGATAAATACATGCATCGGCGGCCGATCGCGCAATGTCTTTCCGGTGCCACTGCATGCCTTGCTGTATAAGGCGCAGCCGTTCTTTCGCGTCGCCAGCAAGCGGCGAGACCATTCCTCATACTGGAAGTACTGGTTCTCGATGTAGATGTAGCCGGCACCCATCGTGGCGTTGTCGGTCGCGGTGAAATAACTGTCGCGGATGCTTGTGTCGCGGTCTTCTGCGGAAGTGCGAACGATTTGCGCCGTGCAGTCGCCGGTCTTGGCTTTGCGGCGCAGCAAGGCAGGGCCATGCAGCCAGTCATCGGCATCCATCATCGGCTTCGCCCTGTGTGCACTGGCCTTGCCGTAGCTTTCGCCTTCCCACGCCGCCGTGAAGTTTTTGTAGATGGCAATCAAGGTAGTACCGCGCTCGATCCGGCAGGCATAGTCGCGCAAAGGCTTGCGCGTCCTGAAGCCCGCATCGGGCACTTGCTGGATGGATTCCTTGGTTTCCAGTTCGCCGCCCTGTTCGCGGAGCGGGTTTTCAAGCAAATGCTCGGCGGTGTCCCAATAGTCCGTCACCGAGTTCAGCCCCATCACGTAGCCGACTGCTTTTTCGCCGCCGTTGTAGTCGTAGTCGATCAGGATGGGCTTCTGGTGGTGACTTCCCAAACGCTCCATACCTTCGCGTTCGATGCCGGAAGGTATTGCTCCATTACGCTGGCCTTCGGTTGCACGGTCGAGATTGTCTGCAATATCGCTGCTGTTGCCCCTGCGCGTCTTGATGGTGATTCCCTTGAGCTCGTGCCTGAATGCTGCCTGATACCAGTAACTGCAGTACTGGCGTCGCGCGCTCAGTGGAATGTCGTCTGCGGTTTTCGGTAACAGCGAATCTTTCGCAAAGTCTGGCTTGCGCTTCTTCGAAGGCAACGTCGCTTCGGCCATCTGGGCCTTCAGCATTGCCACGCTGTTCGTGGCACTGATCTCGTCGGGTTTGAGGGGACCTTGGTACCAGGAATCCGTGTCGTGCGTGTAGCCCGGCATATTGAGTGGGTTGAAGGGACCCTTTGCCGTAGGCTCGTACCACACCAGCAAGCGAACCTGCACCCCACGCTTGCCAGCTGCGATGAGCAGATCGCCATAGGTGTCGCCGCGCGGCCACCGGCTGCCAGTGCGTATCAGTTCGATACCCGGGTCGAAACCCCAGCAGATGATGTCGATCGTGTCCACCGCGGCGGCTATCTGTTGGGCGATGTCCTTGAAGCCAGCCTCGCCGCAGATGAAAAAGGTAAGCTGGTTGTTGTGCGAAATCGGATGGGTAACGGCACCATGCCGGTTCAGGTTTTCCTGCAGCCATTGCACCGTGCAGCGCGCCGTGCCGGTTTTTTCGTCGACATAAGTTGTCTCGGTGCGCCTGATGGGATCAGTCATGGTGGTCTCGTCTCGATCATGTAG
Organism: Pseudoduganella sp.; assembly: GCA_036386715.1. Lineage (GTDB taxonomy): Bacteria > Pseudomonadota > Gammaproteobacteria > Burkholderiales > Burkholderiaceae_D > Rugamonas. Next base: position 598 of record DASVVD010001083.1, on the reverse strand, counting down.
TCAGGAAACTATAGATCGAGAACATGAGACGGCGTTGATCGAACTCAACGCATTAACGCTTTACCGCATTCGAGCGGCAGTGGCCGGTTCAGCTGGTAATCCGACTTTCAAACTTGCCAGTTTCGTTCGCCACGAACGCCTCCAGCTCCTCCAGCGGCATCGGCCGCGCGAACAGATAACCCTGGCCTTCGTCGCACGCGGCCTCGCGCAGGGCCTCCATTGCGACGCCGTTCTCGATGCCCTCGGCCACCACCGACAGGTCGAGCACGTGCGCCATGTCGATCAGGGCCCGCACGAAGCCGTCGCCGGCCGGGTTCTCGGCCACGAAGGAACGGTCGAGCTTGAGCACGTCGATCGGGAACCGCTTCAGGTACGACAGGCTGGAATAGCCGGTGCCGAAATCGTCGATCGACAGCCGTACGCCGAGCGCTTTCAGGCCGCGCAGCATTGCCGCCGACTGCTCCAGGTCGTCGATCAGCGCGCTTTCGGTCAATTCGAGTTCGAGCGCGGCGGGTGGCAGGCCCGACTCGGCAAGCGCCTGGCGCACCTGGGTCACCAGGTCGGGCAGGCGCAGCTGGCGCGCCGACACGTTGACGGA
>DASVVD010001082.1:0-4060 GCA_036386715.1 Pseudoduganella sp. | reverse complement strand
CGTTTTCGCGGTTTCCTCGGTGACCTGGGTGCGCCAGACGCGTGGCTCGTCTTCCTCGCGCAGCCAGCCGTCGTCGAACGTTTCGCGCACGTCCAGCTCGTAGCGGCCCTGCACGTTCGTGACGGCGCCCCGCCCTTTCAGCGCCTTGAGTGAACGGGGCAGCAGCATCACCTGCTCGGCCTGCGGATCGAAATTATCTCGGTGCATGGAAAGCTCCAGTACTGGGTCCAATACAACTGTATGCATATACAGTATTCTAGGCCGAATGCCAAGCCAATGCAACCGCCATGCATACCTTGGCACTTCGCCAACTGGTATGATTCGCCATTCCGCGTCCGGCAAAAATCCGGACCCCACCCTACAAGAGCACAATGACTACGAATACTCCGTCTTTCCTGGCCAGGATCCCGCTTGCTTTCAGCGCTTTCTTCAAAACGCTGGGCAACGCCGAATTCGCAAGCCGTTACCAGAACGACCAGATCGGCCCCGTGGCCGCCCCACCTGCCCCCGCTCCAGCCCCGGCACCTGCCCCGGCTCCAGTCGCTGCGCCGGTGGCACCGCCACTGCGCGAAGCCACGCCGGATGCCGCCCTGCAACTGCTGTCGCTGCTGCAGCGCGAAGCGCGCCTGATCGATTTCACGCAGGAAAACCTGGCCGGCTATTCGGATGCCGATATCGGCGCGGCCGCGCGCGTGGTGCATGAAGGCTGCAGCAAGGTGCTCAAGGAACACTTCACGATCGAACCGGCACGCGCCGAAGCAGAAGGCAGCCGCGTGACGCTGGAAGAAGGCTTCGATGCCGCCGCCGTGCGCCTGACCGGCAACGTGGTCGGCAAGGCGCCGTTCAAGGGCACGCTGAGCCACCGCGGCTGGCGCGCCACGGCCGTGCGCCTGCCGAAGCTGGCCGAAGCGCACGATGCGAAAATCCTGGCACCGGCGGAGGTGGAACTGGGAGCGACCTGAACACCACCACGCCGCGCTACGCGATCGGCATCGACCTGGGCACCACGCACAGCGCGCTGTCCTATGTGGACCTGGCCGGCAGCGATGGCGAGAAGACCCAGCAGGCGGTGCTGGGCGTGCCGCAGCTGACCGGCCCCGGCACGGTGGAAGACCTGCCGCTGCTGCCGTCGTTCCTGTACCTGCCGCACCCGGACGAACTGGCACCGGGCGAACTGGCGCTGCCGTGGAATACCGACGGCGAGACCGCCATCGCCGGCGAGATGGCGCGCAGCCGCGGCGCCACCACGCCGATCCGCCTGGTGTCGAGCGCCAAGAGCTGGCTGTGCCACCCCGGCGTGGACCGCCGCGCCGCGATCCTGCCGAACGATGCGCCGGAAGAAGTGGCGCGCGTGTCGCCGCTGGAAGCTTCCACGCGCTACCTGGCGCACCTGCGCCAGGCCTGGAATACCGCGCACCCGGAGGCGCCGTTCGATGCACAGGCCGTGACGGTGACGATCCCCGCGTCGTTCGACCCGGCGGCGCGCGAACTCACCGCCGAGGCGGCCCGCGCCGCCGGCTATGACGGCGTGACGCTGCTGGAAGAGCCGCAGGCCGCACTGTACAGCTGGATCCAGGGCAGCGAAGGCCGCTGGCGCAAGGAAGTCAAGCCGGGCGACATCATCCTGGTCGTCGACGTCGGCGGCGGCACCAGCGACTTCTCGCTGATCGCCATCACCGAGCGCGACGGCGTGCTGGAGCCGCACCGCGTGGCCGTGGGCGACCATATCCTGCTGGGCGGCGACAACATGGACCTGGCACTGGCCCACCTGGTGGCGCGCAAGCTGTCCGCCAACGGCACCCAGCTCGACCCGTGGCAGCTGCGCGCGCTCACCTACGGCTGCCGCGCCGCCAAGGAAAACCTGCTGGCCGATGCCAGTGCCGAGACCTGGCCGATCGTGGTGCCGAGCCGCGGCTCGAAGCTGATCGGCGGCTCGATCCGCACCGAGCTGACGCGCGACGAAGTGACCGCGTTCATCACCGACGGCTTCTTCCCGAAAGTCGAAGCGGCGGCGCGCCCTGCGGTGCGCACCCGTGCCGGCCTGACGCAACTGGGCCTGCCGTATGCGCAGGATGCCGCGATCACGCGCCACCTGGCCGCGTTCCTGGGCCGCCAGAAAGGCGCCACGGCCGACGTGCCGGGCTTCGCGGAGCGCCAGAACGCGGACCACTCGTTCCTGCATCCGAGCGCGATCCTGTTCAATGGCGGCGTGTTCAAGTCGGCCCAGCTGGCCCAGCGCGTGATGGAAACCATCAACGAGTGGCTGTACATGGAAGGCGCGGAACCGGCACGCATGCTCGGCGGCGCCGACCTGGACCTGGCCGTGGCCCGCGGCGCGGCCTACTACAGCTACGTGCGGCGCGGTAGCGGCGTGCGTATCCGCGGCGGCACCGCCCGTTCGTACTACGTGGCGGTGGAATCGTCGATGCCGGCCATTCCCGGCATGGAGCCGCCGATCCAGGCGCTGTGCGTGGCGCCGTTCGGCATGGAAGAAGGCAGCGAACTGGAACTGCCGGGCCAGGAGTTCGGCCTGGTGGTGGGCGAACCGGTGCAGTTCCGCTTCTTCGGTTCCTCCACCCGCCGGCAGGACCATATCGGCACCGTGCTCGATTTCTGGGCGCCGGACGAACTGGCCGAGCTGAACGAGATCCACGCCGAACTGTCGCCGGAAGGCCGCCAGCCGGGCGACGTGGTGCAGGTGCGCCTGCATGCGCACGCCACCGAGGCCGGCACGCTGGAACTGCTGGCGGTGGCCAATGACGGCCAGCGCTGGAAGGTGGAATTCGACGTGCGCGGCACCGCCGAAGGGCAATGACGCCGTACCTGGTCAGCATCGATCTCGGCACCACCAACACGGTGCTGGCTTTCGCGGCGCCCGGTGCCGCCGACGTGCAGCTGCTCGACATTGACCAGCTGACCGCGCCGGGCGAAGTGCATGGCGCGCTGCTGCTGCCCTCGAGCCGCTATCACCCGGCCGAGGGCGAACTGGCGCCGGGCGAGCTGCAGCTGCCGTGGCTGCAGGCCGACGTGGCCGGCGTCGATCCGTTCATCATCGGCCGGCTGGCCCGCACGCTGGGCGCCCAGGTGACGGGGCGCTACGTGGCCAGCGCCAAGAGCTGGCTGTCGCACCCCGGCGTCGACCGCACGGCGCCGATCCTGCCCTGGGGCGCCGGCGACACCGTGCCGAAGGTCTCGCCGGTGGCCGCCAGCGCCAGCTACCTGGCGCACCTGCGCGGCGCCTGGAATGCCCGTTTCCCTTCCCACCCGCTGGAAGACCAGCGCATCGTGCTGACCGTGCCGGCGTCGTTCGACGAAGGCGCGCGCGCGCTGACGCTGGCGGCGGCCAGGCAGGCCGGCCTGCATGGCGTGCGGCTGCTGGAGGAACCGCAGGCGGCGCTGTACGACTGGCTGTACCGCCACCGTGCCACGCTGGCCGCGGAACTGGCCGACACGCGCCTGGTGCTGGTGGCCGACGTGGGCGGCGGCACCACCGACTTCTCGCTGGTGCAGGTGCGGGTGGCGAACGGCGAGCCGGTGCTGGAACGGATCGGCGTGGGCAACCACCTGATCCTCGGCGGCGACAACATGGATCTCGCCCTGGCCCACCTGGCCGAATCGCGGCTGGCTCCGGACGGCGCGCAGCGCCTGTCGAGCGGCCGCCTGGCGCAGCTGACAGAGCGCTGCCGCACCGCCAAGGAACAGCTGCTGGCGGCGAACGGTCCCGCGCAGGCCAATGTCACGCTGCTCGGCAGCGGCTCCCGGCTGATCGGCGGCAGCCGCTCGGTGGCACTGACGCGCGACGACGTGGCGCAGATCGTCGTCGACGGTTTTTTCCCGCTGAACCCGGAACAGGCCGATGCACGCCGGTCGCGCGGCGGCATCGTGGAGTTCGGCCTGCCGTATGCCGCCGATGCGGCGGTCACGCGGCACCTCGCCAGCTTCCTGCGCCAGCACGGCCAGGCGGCGCGCGCCGCGCTCGGCATCGACGATGCCGCCACGTTCCCGGTGCCGGACACGCTGCTGCTGAACGGCGGCGTGTTCCGCGCCGGCGTGCTGGCAC
>DASVVD010001081.1:0-3371 GCA_036386715.1 Pseudoduganella sp. | reverse complement strand
ACCGCACCGTGTTCGACAGCGCCGTGCCGATCGACCGCTTCGGCCAGCGCGAGGTGGAAAACGCCCTGGCCAGCGGCGATCTCGGCGCTGCCTTGCAGGCGCTGTCGCCATCGATCAATTTCCCGCGCATCGAATCGAGCGGCGCCGCCGATTCCGTGCGTGGCATCCAGTTGCGCGGCCTGGCGCCCGACCAGGTGCTGGTGCTGGTCAACGGCAAGCGCCGCCACGCCAGCGCGGTGCTCGACACCGAAAGCAGCTTTGCCGGCATCGTGCCGGTCGATGTGAACGCCATTCCGCCGGGCGCCATCGATCACATCGAGATCCTGCGCGACGGTGCCGGCGCCCAGTACGGCAGCGACGCCGTGGCCGGCGTGATCAACATCGTGCTGAAAAAGGCGCGGTCGGGCGGCTCGGCATCGGTCAGCTACGGCGCCAACCATACCGACTTCAAGCCGACCGACGCTACCAAGACCGACGGCCAGACCGCCATCGTGAGCGCCGACTACGGCGTGCCGGTCGGCGACGCTGGCTACGTTCGCTTCGGGCTCGAAACCCGCCGCCGCAACCCGACCAACCGCGCCGGCGCCAGCGATGCCGGCTGGACATCGTGGAATGCCACGCCCGCCGACCTGGCGCTCGATGGCCAGGTGGTCTTCAAATCGGGCGACTCCGAACAGCGCAACACCTACGCCTTCTACAATGCGCTGGTGCCGGTCGCGCAAGGCGTGGATGCCTACTCGTTCGCCACCGTCAACCGGCGCAAGTCCGACGGCAGCGCCTATTTCCGCTATCCGGGCGATCCCTCCAATGTGCCGGAGATCTACCCCAGCGGCTACCGCCCGGCCACGCAGGGCGACATGACGGACGTGAGCGTTGTCGCCGGCCTGCGCATCGCCAAGGGCGGCTGGAACTGGGACCTGAGTGCCCGCCACGGCGGCAACAGGTTTGACTACGACATCGCCAGCTCGGTCAACGCATCGCTGGGCACGGCCAGCCCCACCCGCTTCCACCTGGCCACCTTCGACTTCGACCAGGACGCCGTCAACGCCGACCTCACGCGCGAACTGGACCTGGGCATCGGCGCACCGGTCAACCTGGCGGTGGGTGCCGAAGTCATGCACGAGACCTACACCAGCTCGCCGGGCGATGCCGCTTCGTACGCGGCCGGCACGGTGGCCGGCGCGCCACCGGGCGCACAAGCCGGGCCGGGACTGCGCCCGCAGGACACATTCGACGGCAGCCGTTCGGCGCGCTCGGTCTACGCCGATATCGAAAGCGACGTCACCACGCGCCTGCTGGTGGGTGCCGCGGTCCGTTATTCCGACTACAGCGACTTCGGCAACGCCAGCACCGGCAAGCTTTCCGCGCGCTACAAGGTCAGCGACGCTTTCCTGCTGCGCGGCTCGCTGTCGAACAGCTTCCGCGCGCCGGCGCTGGTGCAGACGGGCTTTCGCTTCTCCACGCTCAACTTCAACAGCGACGGCAGCGCATTGCAGACCGCCTCGCTGCTGCCGGCCAGCGATGCGCTGGCGCGCGCGTTCGGCGCCGAGAATTTAAAGCCGGAGAAATCGACCAACCTGTCGCTGGGTGCCGCCTGGCGCCCGCAGCGCAATACCAGCGTGACGGTGGATGCCTACCGCATCAGGCTGCGCGACCGCATCACCCGCACCAGCGACCTGCAAAGCGATGCCGCCGCCGCGTACCTTGCCGCGATCGGCCGCACCGACATCCAGTCGGTGGCTTATCTCGCCAACCTGCTCGACACCACCACGACCGGCCTCGATGTGGTGGCCAGCCACAACCTGCCCCTGGCCGGCGGCAAGCTGGACCTGAACGCCGCGCTCAACCTGAACAGGACGCGCATCGATGCCGTGCACCAGAATCCGGCCGCGCTGGCGCAGATCGACCCCGGCCTCACGCTGCTGACCGAAAACAGCCTGTTCCGCATCCGCCACGCTTCGCCGAAGAGCAAGCTGGTGCTGGGCGGCGACTGGCAGGCCGCGCGCTGGGGCGTGCAGGCGCGTGCTACCCGTTTCGGCGCCTTGAAGGATTTTTCCTATGACGACGAAGCGGAAGTGATCGACGGCGTGCACGCGCAACGCTTCGGCGCCGTGTGGACGCTGGACGTGGAGGCGCAGTACAGGCTGACCCGCCAGCTGACGCTCTCTGTCGGCGGCGACAACATCTTCGATCGCTATCCGCAACGCGTTCGCCAGACCAACAACGCCACCTATGGCGGCGCGCTGCCGTACAACTTCATCAACCCGATCGGGCTGAACGGCGCGTATTTTTATGGCCGCCTGCGCTATACCTTCTAACCCTCCAGGACAATCCCATGCAACTTTCCAGACTCTTTACCGCCGTCGGCTTCAGCTTGCTGATGGCCGCCCAGGCCCACGCCTTCGATAAGAACGCGCTGGTGCTGATGACCGACTTCGGCACCTCGGACGGCGCCGTGTCCGCCATGCGCGGCGTGGCTTTCGGTGTCGACCCGGCATTGCAGGTGTCGGACCTGACGCACAACATTCCCGACTACGACATCTGGCTGGGCGCCTACCGCCTGTACCAGACGGCGAACTACTGGCCCAGGGGCAGCGTGTTCGTCAACGTGGTGGACCCGGGCGTGGGCACGGAGCGCAAGTCGGTGGTGCTGAAGACCCGTGAAGGCCGCTACTTCGTCGGGCCGGACAACGGCCTGTTCACCCTGATCGCAGAGCGCGACGGCGTGGCGGAGCTGCGCGAGATCGACGAGAAGGTCAATCGCCTGCCCGGCTCCGGCGAGTCCTACACCTTCCATGGCCGCGATGTCTACGCCTACGTCGGCGCCCGCCTGGCCTCCGGCGCCATCAGCTTCGAGCAGGTCGGGCCGGTGCTGCCGAGCGAATCGGTGGTCAAGATCGCCTACCAGAAGGCCGTGCGCAATGGCGAGACCATCCGCGGCATTATTCCCGTGCTGGACGTCAAGTACGGCAATGTGTGGACCAATATCCCGAAAGCGCTCTTTGAAGAATTGAAGATCGGCGTGGGCGATCCCGTCCAGGTGCGGTTCCTGCACAAGGGCAAGCAGGTTGCCAGGGTAGTGGCGCCGTTCGAGCATACGTTCGGCGGCGTGGCCAAGGGCAAGCCGCTGGTCTACCTGAACAGCCTGCTCGATGTGGCCGTGGCGACCAGCTGGGGGAATTTTGCGCAGCAGTACAAGATCGAATCGGGCGTGGACTGGGAAGTGGAGATCAAAAAGGCCGCGGTGAAGTAAGGCGTTGAAGGCACTGCGCAGTCAAGTCTGGCTGCGCCACGTTGCATCTGAACTGGAAGGCCGCCGCATACAATCGCGTGGCCTTTGCTACCCGACGGAGCGCGGGTCGTGGCGTTTT
>DASVVD010001080.1:0-2864 GCA_036386715.1 Pseudoduganella sp. | reverse complement strand
GCCATCGCGCACCGGGTGCTGGAACAGCTTGTCGAGCCAGCCGCGTACCGCCGCGGTATCGACGTCATGCCGGGCCTGCGCACGCGAGCGCACCGAAGCGGCCACCGTGGCTTCGTCGCGCCAGTAGCGGCGCAGGTACAGGCGCTCGCCGTCCAGCACCAGCGGCTGGTTGAAATCGAGCGCCCCCACCGACCAGACCTGTTCGCAATCGTGCAGTGCCTTGCGCCAGCCATTGGCGCTCTTCGGCAGCACGCCGGCGCCCCTGGCCGCGGCGCCGCGCAAGGCCGCCCATTCGCCATCGAGCCAGCCCAGCTGCGGCGACGGATCGCCGGCCAGTTCGGCCAGCACCAGGCAGCTGTGGCCGCGCCCTTCCAGCTCGGACAGCAGCAGGCAGGCCAGCAGCAGCGGCGGCGGCGCATGGCCCAGGGTGGCCACGAAGCGGGTGAAGGCGCCCGCCAGCCGCCGCAGCTTGCCATTTTCGGTCAGTGTGTCGATCGCCTCGAACAGCGCCGTGTGGTCAGTCATCATCCGTTTCCCGTGGTGCGCTGTCGCCGTTGCGCAGCAGTTCGTCGAGTTCGCCCAGCATGTGCGGATCGGGTTCCAGCAGGTAGCAGCCGCGCGTGGCGGTGTTGCCGATCCCGCGCAGGAAGAAGAACACCGCGCCGCCCAGCTGCTGCGCCGGGTCATAGCCCTGCCCCAGCCGGCTGGCCAGCAGCCGGTGCAGCGCCAGCAGGTAGATCGCGCCCTGCACGTCGTAGCGGTGCTCCGCCATGCCCTGCGCCAGGGCCCTGGCATGGTAGGCGGCATCGTTGCCGCCCAGCGTGTTGGACTTGTAGTCCAGCACCCAGTAGCGCCCTGCATGTTCGAACACCAGGTCGGAAAAACCTTTCAGCATGCCGTGCAGAGCCCGCTGCGGCAATGGCGGCCGGGCGATACCGTCGAGCAGGTGCCGGCGGCACAGTGCATCGAGCGGGCCGGTGGCCAGGTGCTCGCTGGGGAACCAGAACTCCATCTCGGGCATCAGGGTGCCGATGTCGCGCAGCGCGGCATCGAGCGGCGGCAGTGGCGTGGTCACCGCGGCGCGCAGCCAGGCGATGGTGTCGGCGGTACGGTGGCCCCAGCCGGCCCGCTCGATGCGGCGTTCCATGCGCTGTTCGCATGCGGCATCGTCGATGCAGTCGAAGCCCTCCTGCGCCAGCCATTCCAGCTGCTCGTGCAGGAAGTTGCCGGGCACGGAACCGCGCGGGAAGCGGTGCCATGGCGTGTCGTCGACACGGGCCGGCGCCAGGTCCGCGCCCTCGCCTTCCAGCAGCGTTTCCTCCAGCGCGCGGCGCGGCGCGGCCTGCGTGCCGCGCGCCAGCGAGGTGAAACTGCCGACCGACCAGTTGCGCTCGAACTGGGCACTGTATGGCCGCGTTTCGACCAGCGCCGCGCGTTCCTCGACGCGATCGAGGCGCGTTACCCGCTCCGGATGTTGCAGCGCCGCGATGCCGATCGCGCCACCGTCGCCCGCCAGCTCGCGCCAGCGCTCCTGCAGTGCTTCGGCCGGCAGCTGCGCGCCGCCCGTGAGCAGGTAGCCCAGCGCCGACTCGTGCAGCACATTGGTGCCTTCCTTGCGGGCCGGCAGCGCGGCCACGCCAAGCCACAGGAAGTGGCGGGCACGCGTGAGCGCCACGTACAGCAGCCGCAGGTCTTCCTCGATGCGGGCGGCCTCGACGGCCGCCTGCGCTTCCTCGGAAAGCGCCATGTCGATGCGGCGCGTGCCGTCGCCATCGGTGTACTCGAAGAAGCTGCGATTGCGCTTGTCCACCTTGCGCGCCGTGACCGCGAACGGCAGGTACACCAGCGGGTATTCCAGGCCCTTCGACTTGTGCACGGTGACCACCTTGACCAGTTCCGCATCCGATTCCAGCCGCAGCACCTGCTCGTCGCCCATCGCGCCGTCGCCCTCGACCTGTTCGGCCATCCAGCGGATCAGCGCCTGTTCGCCGTCGAGCTGGCGGCTGGCGGTCTGCAGCAGTTCGGCCAGGTGCAGCAGGTTCGTCAGGCTGCGTTCGCCGCCCGGCCGGGCCAGCAGCGCCGCCGGCAGGCCCAGTTCGTGGATGAAGCGCCGCAGCATCGCCAGCACGCCCTGGCGCTGCCAGATCGCATGCAGGTTCTTGAGCTGCTCGACGCGGCTTTCCCAGGCCAGTTCGTCCATTGACAGCCGCGCCAGTTCGGGCAGCGCAATGTTGGCGGTGCGGGTTGCCAGCGCGGCCCGTGCCAGCGCGCCGTCGAGCGGATTGGCCAACGCCGCCAGCCAGCGCAGCACGTCCTTTGCCTCGTCGCTTTCCAGCACCGAATCCTTGTCGGACAGGTAGACGCTCGGCACGCGCCGCTGCTGCAGCGCACGGCGGATCGCCGCCGCCTCCTTCCTGTCGCGCACCAGGATCGCAATGTCGGCCGGTTCGAGGCGGCGCAGGCCATCGGCGCCCTGGAAGCCGGTTTCAGGGCTGTTCAGCAGGCCCACGATATGCTCGGCGCAATGCTGCGCGAAAAAATCCCGGTAGCCGTCGGCCTTCAGGTCCGGCACCTCGCTGCACGACACCGTCAGCGCCTGCAACTGCCCGTCGACGCCCACCAGCCGCTCGCCGCGGCCCCTGGCCTCGACGGCATCGAACGGCAGCGGGTTGACCGTGCCGCGGCGGAAGCGGAAGGCGCCCTGCGCGAAACCGCTGCCGCCCGCCGCGTTCTCGGCATGCAGGAAGATGCGGTTGACGGCTTCCACCACGTCGCGCGTGGACCGGTAGTTCGTGCCCAGCTGGTAATGCCGGCCCTCGGTGGCACGGCGCGCCGCCAGGTAGCTGTGGATGTCGGCGCCGCGG
>DASVVD010001079.1:0-19041 GCA_036386715.1 Pseudoduganella sp. | reverse complement strand
GCAAGGCCGCAGGGGGCAAGGTCGCTTCGTCCGACGTGCTCGCGCTCATCGCGTTCGCGGCGCTGAATTATCTGCCAACGGTGCTGATCCTCACCAGCTTTATTTCGGTGCTGATGGTGGTCACCCGGAGCTACCGGGATTCGGAAATGGTGGTGTGGTTCGCCTCCGGCCAGAGCCTGACGGCATGGATCCGCCCGGTGCTCACGTTCGGCCTGCCGATCATCATCGTCACCGGCGTGCTGGCGTTCTATGCCACGCCGTGGTCGAAGCAGAAAAGCGCCGAATACGTGGAGCGCTTCACCAAGCGCGAAGACCTGCAGAAGGTGTCGCCCGGCCAGTTCAAGGAATCGTCGTCGTCGAACCGCATCTTCTTCGTCGAAGGCAATGCCGGCGAAACGGCCTCGGTGCAGAACGTGTTCGTCAACCAGGTGGACGAGCGCGGCACGTCCGTCATCGTCGCCAAGGAAGGCGTCATCGAAACCGGCGACAATGGCCAGCGCTACCTGGTGCTCAAGAACGGCCGCCGCTACCAGGGCGTGCCGGGCGCGGCGGACTTCCAGACGATGGAATTCGACAGCTACAGCATGCGCGTTGCACAGCAGGCGCAGGAGCTCGATGACGCGGGCCTGCCCGTCAACGCAATCCCCACGATGGAACTGCTCAAGATTCCCACCAACCAGGCGCGCGCGGAAATCCTGTGGCGCATCTCGCTGCCGATCACCTGCCTGCTGCTGATGCTGCTGGCGATTCCGCTGGGTTTCGTCAATCCGCGCGCCGGCAGTTCCACCAACCTGATCATCGCCATCCTGATCTTCTTCACCTATAACAATACGGTCAAGCTGTTCGAAGGCACGGTCAAGCAGGGCAAGCTGTCGTTCGGAATGGGCTGGTGGCCGCTGCACCTGCTGGCGTTGCTGACGGTGATCGCGCTGTTCACCTGGCGCCTGAACGTGAACAGCCGCTGGCACCCGCGCGCGCTGCTGGGATCGTTCAAGCGCAAGGGGGCGAAATGAGCGTCCTCCAGCGTTATTTCGCCGTCTCGATCACGCAGGCGGTCGCCTTCGTGATGCTGGCGTTCCTGGGCCTGCTGGGCTTCATGGACCTGACCGGCGAGCTGCCCCTGGTCGGCAAGAACGGCTATGGCATGCAGCACGCATTCCTGTACGTGGTGGTGATGATCCCGCAGCACGTCTACGAGGTGATGCCGGTGGCCGCGCTGATCGGCACCATCTATACGATGGCGCAGTTCGCGCAGACGTCCGAGTTCACGATCATGCGCGCAGCCGGCATGTCGACCCGCATGGTGGGCTGGATGCTGTTCAAGATCGGCATCGGCCTGGTGATCGTCACGTTCATCTTCGGCGAACTGATCGCGCCGCGCACCGCGCCGATCGGCGAACGGCTGCACCTGACCGGACGCGGCACCACGGTGTCGTCCGAGTTCCGCTCGGGCCTGTGGACCAAGGACATCGTCAAGAGCGAAGGCATGAAGGGTACCGTGCTGGGCTCGCGCTTCTTCAACGTGCGCGAGGTGCGCCCGGATGGCAGCCTGGTCGGCGTGAAGCTCTACGAATTCGACAACAGCTTCCGCCTGCGCACGCTGACCACCGCGCAGACCGGCGCCTACCAGGGCAACAACGTGTGGCTGCTGCACGATGTGACCGAGAACCACTTCACCAATCCGGCCTTGCTGAAAGGCGAAGCGACCTCGCGCAACAATTTCGCGCAGGAGACCAGCGCGATCGGCACGCAGCGGCACGCCACCAAGGAACTGGTTTCCGAGATCACGCCGAAGATCCTGTCCGTGTCGGCTTCCGATCCGGAGCGCATGTCGGCCAACGAACTGGCCGTGTACACCCGCCACCTGCAGGAAAACCGCCAGCAGACCGAGCGCTTCAAGATCGCGTTCTGGAAAAAGCTGGTCGACCCGCTGGCGATCTTCGTGCTGATGGCGCTGGCGCTGCCGTTCGGCTACCTGCACACGCGCAGCGGCGGCGTCAGCCTGAAGATCTTCATCGGCATCATGATCGGAGTCAGCTTCCTGCTGGTTAACACGCTGTTCTCGCATATCGGCGTGCTGTCGACATTGCCGGCATTCGTCACGGCGGTGATGCCGAGCCTGATCTTCCTTGCCCTGGCGCTAGCGGCGCTATACTGGGTAGAACGACATTAGTTGAAACGACACTGCACATGAAAAAAGCCCTGATCCTCTTCGCGCACGGCGCGCGTGCCGCCGGCTGGGCCGCGCCGTTCGAGCGCCTGCGCGACCTCGTGGCCGCGCGCGAACCCGGTGTCGACGTATCGCTCGCCTTCCTGGAACTGATGTCGCCACGGCTGCCGGAACGGGCCGCGGCCCTGGTGGCGCAGGGTGTCACCGACGTGACCCTGGTGCCGGTATTCCTGGGGCAGGGCGGCCATGTGCTGCGCGACCTGCCGCTCATGGTCGAACAGCTGCGCGTCGATCACCCGCAACTGGCGGTGCGCGTGGTGGAAGCGGCCGGCGAGAACGCCGCAGTACTGCAGGCGATTGCCGACTACTGCGTCGGCTCGCTGGTTGCCGCTGATTGATGGCGATTGACTGATGGCGATTGGCTGATGGCGATTGGCTGATGGCGATCGATATCGCCCCGTTTGCCATTGCCCAGACGGTCGTCGCCAGGGGCGACATCGCCGCCAATATCGCGCACCACGTCCGGCTGGCCGGCGCTGCCGCCCGCCACGGCGCGCGCCTGGTGCTGTTTCCCGAGCTGGCGCTGACAGGCTACGAACCGGCACTGGCCATGGAACTGGCACTGACTGCCGACGATCCGCGATTGGCACCCTTGCGCGACGTGGCGGTTCGCCATGGCATCGTGCTCGTCACCGGTGCGCCATTGAAAGCCCCTGGGCTGCCGCGCATTGCCGCGCTGTCGTTCCTGCCCGACGGATCGTTGCAGGTTTATACGAAGCAGTACCTGCATGCGGGCGAGGAGGCGGCATTTGCCGCGGGCGAGGGCGGCGCCGGCCTGGCCTTGGGCGATGCGCGGGTTGCGCTGGCCGTGTGCGCCGACATCGCGCATGCGGAGCATCCGGCGGCGGCGGTCCGTGGCGGCGCGCACCTGTATGCCGCCAGCATGCTGGTCTCCGGGAATGGCTATGAACACGACGCCGGCCTGCTGCAAGGTCATGCCCGCGAACACCGCATGCCGGTGGCCATGGCAAACCATGGCGGGCCGACCGGCGGCTGGGCCAGCGCCGGGCGTAGTGCCTTGTGGGATGAGCAGGGGCAGCGCGTTGTCACAGCGGCCGGAGCCGGCGAATGCCTGCTGCTGGCCCGGCGCGACCGCGCTGGGTGGCACGCAGGCACGATCGATGTTGCAGGCTGAGACCCGCACATTGAAAATTGCAGGCTGAATTTCGCAAGCCGAGTCGCAGCCTGAATCGCAGGCTGAATCCCGGCCTGAATCGCACCCCGAAATTCAGCGCCCTGGCGGCGGCTGCCTTGCCACGTGCGCACCCATCAGGGTGGCCATGGTGCCGGGGCTTGCCAGTTCGCGCTCGGCCATCTGGCGCAACTCGCCCGACACGATGCCCGCCAGCGCCTCGGCACGGAATGCCAGCGCCTCGGCACTCCGGCCCAGGCCGGCGAGAATGGCAACGCGCAGGCCGACGTTGCGGCAGAAGTTCGACAGCAGCGCCGACAGCAGGGGCGCCTGGTGGCCGGTCGGGAACAGCGGCCGGAACCTGGCCGTTGCATTGAGCTCGAAGAGATCGTCGAGCGGCTCGGGAAGGTAGCGCGCGCCAAGCGCATAATCCCGCTCGGCCACGATGGCAGGCAGGGCCCGCCACGCATACCGTTCCGCCACGTCCGGCAAGGCCTGTGCGAGGTGCACGAACACCTCGTAGGTCGAGTGCTGGTCCTGCAGGGTATCGTTGAGCCAGGCGATGTTCCAGAACCGCGAATGCCCGTTATCGTCGACATCGGCCTGCCCGCCACGGATGTCGCTGTCCAGCAGCCGCCGCACATGCTCGTCGCGCAGCGCCGCCAGCGCATCGCGGGCGGGAGCATAGGCTTCCATCACCAGGCGCCATTCGAACAGGACGCCGAACGGCGGCAGCGGCAAAGCGGGATTTTCCCGCCGCAGGTCAGCAACGATCTCCAGCAGCAGCCGCAGCGCCTCCGCATGGTCGCCGGCCTGGCGTGCCGCAATGACGCGCCGGACCGGTTCCACTTCAATGCTCCGTCACGCTGGCACGCGCATGCGCCACCATGGCCTTGATCGTGACGCCCGGCGTCTCGAACTCGCGCTGTACGGCATCGCGCAGCGCATCGGACTTCAGCTCGTCCAGTGCTGCCCGGGAGACCTGCTCGGCCAATTCGTCCTCATCCTGGCGCTGCAGCACCTCGACCACCAGCCGCACTTCCTTCGTGTAATTGAGCACGAACGACAGCAGCGCCGGTGCCGACGATGTGCCGCCCTTCTTCACCAGCTCTTCCGTATAGGCGTTCAGGTTCGCGGCAAGCGTGCTCACGCGCGCAACCGGGTCGCCCAGGTAGCGGCGCGCCAGCATGAAATCCTCGGCTGCCGCGATGGCGGGCAGCGCCAGGTCGGCACATTGTCCGGCCAGGTCGGGGGTCTGGATATCGAGCCGCACGAACAGGTCGTGGGTGGCACGTTCCTGGCCCAGTGCACTGTTGATGGCGACGATGTCGCGGAACAGGTCGCGCGGCGCAACGCCGGGACTGTCCGTGCCGTTCAGCAGCCGCATGGTATCGCGGTCGCGCAGGCCCTGCAGCGCCTGGCGCGCCAGCGGGAATTGCTCGGCCAGGTAGATCCAGTCGCGCAGCGCGAACGACAGCCGCACGCCCGCCAGGCCCGGCTCGATCGACAGGGCATTTTCGTGGAACCACAAATGGTCGCGCAACGCGTCTTCGTGACGGCCTTCCAGCCGCGCAGCGCGGGCCTGTTCCAGTACGTCGTGTGCTTGTCCCATGGTGCCCTCGAAAATTTGCAAAGGCGGTATTGTAGCTTCAGTCGTAGCTTCAGTCGCAGCTCAGTGGTCCTACATCCGCATGTTGCGCTTGAGCCAGAGCGGCAGCAACCACCAGACAGTCGCCACGATCCCGCCGATGATGGCGGCGCCGATCAGGCCGACCTTGTGGCCGAATACTTCCGACACGACCAGGTTGGTGCCCAGCACCAGCGCGATGCCGAGTGCGACCGACCCGGCCACGATCTGCCGCGTGGCATAGTGCTTGAAGCGCTCACGGTCCATCAATGGTCGCATCACGCGATGCTGCACTGCCGGCGCCGAGAGCAGGATCAGGCTGGTCAGTGCAAAGAACAGCGTTGCCAGGAAAACGTACTTTTCCGTCTGCACGATGTGCCGGAAACCGCCGTTGAAGGGCAGGATGATCAGGAACGCGGCCAGCATCTGCGCACCGGGCAACACGATGCGCATCTCGCTGAGCATGTCGGAAAAATCGCCGTCCTCGGGCAGGTCGGCGTCGCTATCGTGTTCGGGATCGGCTTTCATCACCTTTCATTATAGACATCGCTACGCGACAGTGGCGCTTTCCACGATTGCAGTGCGGAACTGTTCGTGCCAGTATCGCTGGGTTGCCAACACGCACGCCGCCATGCACCCGACTGCCGACCGATCCCGCATCCTTGCCAGCGTCATGACGCTGGCCGTGGCGTTTGCTGCGATGCGGGTGATGGGCACACTGGGGCCGACGGCCTGGCGCTGGCTGCTGCCGGCGGGGTTTGTACTGATGGCGCTGACCCCCTGGCTGCTGCTCGACGCTGCAGACCGGCGCGGGAGCGGATTGATGCCGGCCAGGAACCGGGGATGGTATGCCGTGGCGCTGGCCGGCGGGACGCTGGCCGCGCTGCTGTGCTTTGCCACTGGCGCCGCCGTGTTCGGCACAGGCCCTGGGAATTGGTACGTCAGCATTGCCGGCAGTTACGCGCGCATGATGGATACCAGTGCGTTCCCACCGATGATGCTGCATCTCGTGTTCACCACGCCGGCTCTGCTCTTCAGCCCGATCGGCGAAGAAATTTTCTTTCGCGGCGTGCTGCAGGGGGCGCTGGAACGGGAGATGAGCGCACGCATCGCCACGACGCTGGAATGCGGGTTGTTCGCCGTGGTGCACCTGTGCCACCATGGCGTGGTGCGCACGGCGGCCGGACTGGACTGGATGCCGCTGTCGGCGGCGCTGTGGATGGTGCTGATGTTCGGTACGGCGTGGCTGTTCGCCACGCTGCGCAGGCGCAGTGGCTCGCTGTATCCGGCCATCGTCGCGCACATGGCGTTCAACGGCGCGATGAACGGCGTGATTTTCGGGTACCTGTGGCCGGTGCCGGCCTGAGAAGGGCTGGGCCTGAAGGTCAGGATCCCTGCAGCGGGCGTGCTTCCATGGCTTCGCCCAGCATCACCAGTACCGGGCCGTGCGGGGTTTCAAGGCCATGCGCCAGCCTTGCCAGCGTGATGCGTTCGATGCGCTGGTCGTGCCGGCTGACGTTTTCCAGGACCAGTACCGGCGTTTCGGGCCGGCGGCCCTGCAGCAGCAGGCGCTGCGCGGTGGCGATCGCCTCGCGGCCGCCCATGTACTGTACCAGCGTGTCGGTGGACGGGATGCCCGACAGGTCATCCTCGCCCGGTGCCGTGCTCGACGTGAAGAAGGCCACGCTGCGGGCGACGCCGCGCTTGGTCAGCGGCTGCTTGGCCGCCGCCGCCGCCGCGACCGCCGTGGTAATGCCGGGCACCACCTCGACTTCGATGCCTTCCGCCTCGAGCGCCGTCAGTTCCTCGTCGGCGCGGCCGAACAGCATCGGATCGCCGCCTTTCAGGCGCACCACGCGGGCATACTTGCGGGCGCAGTCGACCAGTTGCTGGTTGATGAAATCCTGCGCCGCCGAACGCTGCCCGGCGCGCTTGCCGACCGAGATCAGGTCGGCCTGCGGGCACAGTGCCAGCATTTCCGGGGTAACCAGCGCGTCGTAGAGAACGACCTGCGCGTCGGCCAGCAGGCGCGCGCCGCGTACCGTGATCAGGTCCGCGGCACCTGGACCGGCGCCGACCAAATATACTTTTCCGACTGCTGGCAAATCGAACTCCCGTGCTGGCGCTGCAAAATCAAGAACGTTACTCGCCGTGGCGCGAATCAAGGCTGAATCAAAGCCTGAACTACAGCCCGAATCGAAGCCCGAATTAAAGCCCGAATTAAAGCCTGATCATGCCGGCCGCCACGGTCTGGTGCGTGACTTCATCGATCAGGATGAAGGCGCCGGTCGCGCGGATGTCGTCATAGGCATCGGCGGCCAGCGGCTGCTGCACGGTCAGCCCGATACGGGCCACGTCGTTCAGCTTCAGCGCATCGGCATCGTGACGCTGCTGCGTGTTGATGTCAAGGATCGAGTCGATCTTGGTGATCTTCGCCGAGGTCTGCTTGGTGCCGTGCTTGAGCCAGTACTTGCGGCGCAGGTCCAGCGGTTCCTCGGACAGCCAGCACACGTCGGCGTTCACCTGCTTGAGCAGCGTGGCCGGCTTGTCGCTGGACGCCAGCACGTCGCCGCGCGACACGTCCACGTATTCGTTCAGCACGATCGTCACCGACTGGCCGGCACTGGCCGATTGCAGCGAACCGTCGAACGTGACGATTTCCTTCACGGTGGCGGTGTGGCCCGAAGGCTGCACCACCAGCTGGTCGCCCACGCTGACATTGCCCGCTTCGATGCGGCCCATGTAGCCGCGGAAGTCGTTGGCTTCGTGGCCGTTGTGGCGTGCCACCAGCTGCACCGGGAAGCGCAACGGCGACGCATGCGACTCGTCGTAGACGGACAGCGATTCGAGCAGTTCGATCAGCGTCGGACCCTGGTACCAGCCCATGTTCGCGCTCTTTTCCACGACATTGTCGCCGGTCAGGGCGGACAGCGGAATCGGCGTGATGTCCTTCAGGCCCAGCGTCTGCGCGAATGCCTGGTAGGCCTTGACGATGCGGTCGTACACCACCTGGTCGTAGTTCACCAGGTCCATCTTGTTGACGGCCACCACCACGTGCTCGATCTGCAGCAGGTGCGCGATGGTCGAATGGCGCTTGGTCTGGATCAGCAGGTCCACGCTGCCGTCATCGTGCAGCTTTACTTTCGACACGTCGATCAGGATGATCACGGCATCGGCCGTGGAGGCGCCGGTCACCATGTTGCGGGTGTACTGCTCGTGGCCCGGCGTGTCGGCAATGATGAACTTGCGCTTTGGCGTGGCGAAGTAGCGGTAGGCCACGTCGATCGTGATGCCCTGTTCGCGTTCGGCTTCCAGGCCGTCCGTCAGCAGCGACAGGTCGATCGTGTCGCCCACCGTGCGCTTGTGCTTGGCGCGCGAGACGGCGGCCAGCTGGTCGGCGAAGATGCCCTTGCTGTCGAACAGCAGGCGGCCGATCAGGGTGCTCTTGCCGTCGTCGACGGAACCGGCGGTGATGAAGCGCAGCAGGGATGAGTGGGACAGGTTTTCGTTCATGGCGTTCATCAGAAGTATCCAGCTTTCTTGCGTTTTTCCATCGAGGCTTCGGAGGTCTGGTCGTCCATCCGCGTCGCGCCCCGTTCGGTGACCTGGGTCACGGCCGTTTCGGCGATGATCGCATCCACGTCGGCGGCATCGGACGAGACCGGGCAGGTGCACGAGATGTCGCCCACGGTGCGGAAGCGCACCACCTGGGTTTCCACCGTCTCGCCTTCGCGTGGCGGCGTGATGTCGGTCAGCGGCACCAGCAGGCCGTTGCGCGGGATGACCTGGCGTTCGTGCGCGAAGTAGATCGACGGCAGCGCCAGCTTTTCGCGGGCGATGTACTGCCAGACATCCAGTTCGGTCCAGTTCGAGATCGGGAACACACGCATGTTTTCGCCTGGATGCACGCGGGTGTTATACAGGTCCCACAGTTCCGGGCGCTGCGCCTTCGGATCCCACTGGCCGAATTCGTCGCGGAACGAGAAGATGCGTTCCTTGGCGCGGGCCTTTTCCTCGTCGCGGCGGGCACCGCCGATGCAGGCGTCGAAGCCGTGTTCGGCAATGGTCTCCAGCAGCGTGACCGCTTGCGCGGCATTGCGCGAATCCGTTTTCGGATTACGCAGGCGCACCGTGCCCTTGCGGATCGATTCCTCGACGGAACCGACGATCAGGCGCTCGCCCAGCTCGGCCACGCGGCGGTCGCGAAACTCGATTACTTCGGCAAAATTGTGGCCGGTATCGACGTGCACCAGCGGGAACGGGAATTTGCCGGGGCGGAAAGCCTTTTCGGCCAGGCGCAGCAGGACAACCGAATCTTTGCCGCCCGAGAACAGCAATGCCGGATTGGCGCATTCCGCGGCCACTTCGCGCAGGATGTGGATCGCTTCCGATTCGAGGGCGTCCAGGTGGCGGGAATTCAATTCCTCCAGCCCGGTGATCTTATTTTCTGCCAGTGCGTTCATGTCTATTCTCTTGTTGTGGCCAGGGTTTGCAAACCTCAGGCGGCCACGGATTTGATCCGAATGAGCTTGCCGTCGACGACGTGCAGCCCGCATTCCTTCGATTCCGGGTTTTCCCACCACCAGCGGCCGGCACGGACATCCTCGCCGGGCTCGATTGCGCGGGTGCACGGTTCGCAGCCGATCGACGGGAAGCCCTGGGCATGCAGCGCGTTGACGGGAACGTCGTTGGCGCGCAGGTACTCCCACACGTCCTCTTCCGACCAGTCGGCCAGCGGGTTGAACTTGTCCATCAGGTGCGCCGGGTCGTCCTCGTGCACCTGCAGCGTGCCGCGGGTGTTCGACTGGGCGCGGCGCTGGCCGGTGATCCATGCGCGCTGGCCTGCCAGCGCCCGGTTCAGCGGGTCGACCTTGCGGATGCGGCAGCATTCACGGCGCATGTCCACGCTGTCGTAGAACGCGTTCAGGCCGTTCTGCGCCACGTACTGTTCCACCGCTTCCGCCTGCGGGCGGAACAGCGCGATGTCGTAGCCGTAGTGGTCCTTCACCCGGTCCAGCATGGCCAGCGTTTCCTTGTGCAGGCGGCCCGTTTCCAGCGAGAAGATGCCGATCGGCAGCTGTGCTTTCAGGATCAGGTCGGTCAGCACCATGTCTTCCGCGGCCAGGCTGGAAGCGAACACGGCTGGCGTGTACTCGCGTGCGATCAGGGCCAAGGTCTGCCTGGTGGACGCAACGAGAGAATCGAGCTTGCTCATGTGTTTTCCTGCTTTCTCAGATGCCCGAACCGATGTCGTTGTGTTCGCGCGCCCCCGCGGTGCGGGCATGGCGGCGGAACAGCGGCAGCTTGTCGTCGACCGAAGCCTGGTAGGTTTCCGAGAACACCGTCAGGCCCTTCAGCGCATCCTCGATGCTGCGGTCCGGACGCGGTGCGTAGGCATCGAAGCCGGTGCGCTTCATCTGGAACAGCTGGTCGCGCAGCACGTCGCCGATGGCGCGCAGTTCGCCGGTGTAGCCCAGGCGCTTGCGCAGGTTGTAGGCGATCGAATAACCGCGGCCGTCGGTGAATTTCGGGAAATTCACGGCGACCACGGCGAACCTGGCGAGATCTTCCTTCAGTTCCTCGGGGCGCTCGTCGGCGTTCAGCCACACGCCGATCTCGGCGCGGCCGGCCAGCGTTTCCTTCTGCGATTGCCATACCTTCAGGGGCACGATCACCTTGCCGGCGGCGACTTCGGCCGCGGCAGGCTCCTGGGCTTCCGCGAGGTGCAATACGGTCCAGTCGTCGCTGACGATCTCGTGGCCCTTGATGATGCGTTGAATACTATTCTGATCAGGCATATTCGTCTTCTCCTACCAGGCGACCCGCTTCGGTGATCGGCGTGGCATAAACATGTTCCTTGAACGGGGCGATCCCGAGGCGCTGCACGGTGTCGACGAATTTCTCGTCCGGCGTGCGCTCGCGCAGGTAGACCTGCAGCAGGCGGTCGATCACTTCGGGCATCTGGTGCGCCGAGAACGACGGGCCGATGATCTTGCCGATCGCGGTGGCGTTGCCCTGCGCGCCGCCGATCGACACCTGGTACCATTCGCTGCCATCCTTGTCGACACCCAGCACGCCGATATTGCCCACGTGGTGGTGGCCGCAGGCATTGATGCAGCCGCTGATGTTCAGTTCGATGTCGCCGATATCGTGCAGGAAGTCGAGGTGATCGAACCGTTCCGCGATGGCGGCCGAGATCGGGATCGACTTGGCGTTCGCCAGCGAGCAGAAGTCGCCGCCCGGGCAGCAGATGATGTCGGTCAGCAGGCCGATGTTCGGCGTCGCCAGGCCGTGCGCCTTGGCTTCCTTCCACAGGTCGAAGAGCTGCGACTGCTTCACATCCGCCAGCACGATGTTCTGCTCGTGCGTCACGCGCAGTTCGCCGAAGCTGTAGCGGTCGGCCAGGTCGGCCATGAAGTCCATCTGTTCCGCGGTGGCGTCGCCCGGCGGCACGCCGGTCTTCTTCAGCGACAGGATCACGGCGGCGTAGCCCGGCTGCTTGTGCGCCTTGACGTTGCGGCTCAGCCAGTTAGCGAAGGCCTTGTTGTCTTCATGGCCGGTGCGCGGGTCGATGGCCGGCAGCGCCTCGTAAGGGTGCGGCTGGAAATAGGCGATCACGCGCTCCATTTCTTCCAGCGTCAGCGTTTCCTCGGTGCCTTTCAGGTCAGCCCATTCTTCCTCGACCTGGCGGGTGAATTCCTCGGCGCCGATCGCCTTCAGCAGGATCTTGATGCGGGCCTTGTACTTGTTGTCGCGGCGGCCGTACTGGTTATACACGCGCATGATCGCTTCCGTGTAGGTCAGCAGGTGTTCGCGCGGCAGGAACTCGCGGATCGTGGTGCCGATGATCGGCGTGCGGCCCATGCCGCCGCCGACCATCACCTTGAAGCCGATCTCGCCGGCTTCGTTCTTCACCACGGTCAGGCCGATATCGTGGATCGCGATCGCGGCGCGGTCTTCCAGCGCGCCGTTGATCGCCACCTTGAACTTGCGGGGCAGGGCGATGAACTCGGGGTGGAACGTGGACCACTGGCGCAGCACTTCGGCATACGGGCGCGGATCGATGATCTCGTCGGCGGCCACGCCGGCCAGTTCGTCCGAGGTCACGTTGCGGATGCAGTTGCCCGACGTCTGGATCGCGTGCATTTCGACCGAAGCCAGGTCGGCCAGGATGTCCGGCGTCTGTTCCAGCTCGATCCAGTTGAACTGGATGTTCTGGCGCGTGGTGAAGTGGCCATAGCCGCGGTCATACTTGCGGGCGATATGGGCGAACATGCGCATCTGGGCGGTGGACAGCAGGCCGTAAGGCACGGCGATCCGCAGCATGTAGGCATGGCGCTGCATGTACAGGCCGTTCTGCAGGCGCAGCGGCAGGAATTCTTCTTCGGCCAACTCGCCGGACAGCCGGCGCTGTACCTGGTCGCGGTACTGCGCAATGCGTTCCCGCACGATGAGATGGTCGTATTGATCGTATTGGTACATGGCGTTCCTATAATCGCAAAGCGTGGGCTTACCGGCGGGGCTTACCGGCAGGTTGTCCCCAAGGTAGGCCGTATCGTAATAAACTCACGCTTTATTCCAAACTACTTAGTCTTTATTTGCTTATATGCGTGGGAGGTATAAGCTTCAGCGTAAAATAGCGGACTTACCGCCGGGAACTACATGAATCTTCATCAACTGCGCTTCGTACGGGAAGCTGTCCGCCAGAACTACAACCTGACCGATGCCGCCAAAGCGCTGTTTACTTCGCAGCCGGGTGTGTCGAAAGCCATCATCGAACTCGAGGAAGAGCTGGGCGTCGACATCTTCACCCGCCATGGCAAGCGCATTCGCGGGCTGACCGAGCCGGGCCGGCTGGTCCTCGAATCGGTCGAGCTGATCATGCAGGAGATCGACAGCCTGAAACGCATCGGCAAGGAATATGCGGCGCAGGACAGCGGCAGCTTCACGATCGCCACCACGCACACCCAGGCCCGCTACACGCTGCCGAAGGTGGTGCAGGCCTTCATGGTGAAGTTCCCAAAAGTAAGATTGTCGCTTTTGCAAGGCAATCCGCGGCAAATCGCCGAGATGGTACAGCGCGACCAGGCCGACCTGGCAATCGCCACCGAATCGATCGCCGGCGTGGACAACCTGATCACGCTGCCGTGCTACCAGTGGGAACATGTGGTTGTGGTGCCTGCCGAGCACCCGTTGCTGAAAGGCAAATCGGTGACGCTGGAAGATATTGCGTCGTATCCGCTGATTACCTATGACAGCGCGTTTGCCGGCCGCAGCAAGATCGATCACGCGTTTTCGCTGCGCGGCCTGAAGCCGGACGTGCTGCTCGAAGCGATCGATGCCGACGTGATAAAGACTTACGTGGAGCTGGGCATGGGGATCGGTATCATTGCCGGCATGGCATTCGACGCGGAGCGGGACCGCAACCTGCGCGCCATTTCGGTTGGCCACCTGTTCGGCATGAACGTGTCGCGCGTGGCCGTCAAGCAGGGCGCTTATCTGCGCTCCTATATTTACACCTTTATTGAATTGCTGGCGCCAACCCTGAACCGCAAGCTGGTGGAGCAGGCGATGCGCGGCGAGCACGAAAACTACGAACTATGAATCATGAATTGCTGGCGCGTTATTACGCGCTGACCGTGGCCGACAGCGAACGCGTGTACGAGAAACCGGAGCGGCAGGCCGACCTGGCCGTGTTGCGCGAGAAGGTGGCCGACCTGCTGGAAGGGCACGACGTGCTGGAACTGGCCTGCGGCACCGGCTACTGGACGCGCGTGATTGCGCCAGCCGCGGCGTCGGTCCATGCGACCGACATCAACGAGGCGGCGCTGGCGCTGGCCCGCGACCGGCAGCCCGAAGACGACAACGTCACGTTTGCGCAGGCCGACGCCTTCGACCTGCCGGCCGCGGTTGGCCAGTACACCGCGGTCTTCGCGGGTTTCTGGTGGTCGCACGTGAAGCGCGAGGAGCAGGACAGCTTCCTGGCGCAATTGCGCGCAAAGCTGGGCAAGGATGTCCTGCTGGTGCTGCTCGACAACGTTTATGTCGACGGCAGCAGCACGGTGATCGCCCGCACCGACCTGCAGGGAAACACCTACCAGTTCCGCACCCTGCCTTCCGGAGAGCGCCTTGAAGTTCTCAAGAATTTCCCGACCGACAGCTTCTTGCGCAAGCGTCTCGGCACGGCGACGCGCGATATCCGCACCAAGCGGGTACCGCACTACTGGCTGGTAACGGCGAAGCTGAAATAAGGCAGTGGCTGATGGTGCTGATGGTGCTAATGGTGCCGCTGCCAGGGAAACCATTGTTGTGTTTCAGTAGCAACTTGTCGATGTCATATTGTTGAAGTATTTGGAAGGCATGATACGCCGCGTCAGACCCGCAGCGGTCTCACAGTCCACTAACTCAACAAGAGAACATCAACGTGAAAAAACTTACTCTGGCCGCACTCATCGCCGGCAGCTTCGCAGTCACCGCCCATGCCCAGTCGAACGTTACCATCTACGGTATCGTCGACGCCGGTATCGTCCGTGAAACTGGCGGCGCAGCCGGCAGCGTGACCAAGGTCACGAGCGGCATCGGGAGCCAGTCGCGCATCGGCTTCCGCGGCACCGAAGACCTGGGCGATGGCCTGTCGGCGATCTTCACGCTGGAATCGGGCTACAAGCTGGACGACGGCACGGTCGACAGCGCCGGCACACTGTTCAACCGCCAGGCGTTCGTGGGCCTGTCCAGCAAGACCCTGGGTACGCTGACCCTGGGCCGGCAGTACAACCCGCTGTACAACGCGCTGTCGAAGATCGCCGATCCGTTCGGCGCCGGCTATGCCGGCAGCGCCAAGAACCTGTTTCCGGCCGGCGGCGTGAACACCCGCGTGTCGAACGCGATCGTGTACACCACGCCAAAATGGTCCGGTTTCTATGTCGAAGGCATGTATGCGCTGGGCGAGCAAGCCGGCGACAACACCGCCGGCCGCCAGTTCTCGGTGGGCTTCAACTATACGCAGGGCCCGCTGAACGCCAGCCTGGTGTACAACAACCGCAATAACGACGTTGCTGCCACCGGCACCACGCCTGCCGCCAACCGCGATGACGGCAAGAACACGCTGCTGGCCGTCAACTACGACTTCACGGTCGTCAAGGTCTTCGCGGCGTTCGAGCGCGACAAGGGCCTGAACAGCTCGCCGATCCCGGTGGCCAACGCTTTCGGCTACACGGTGGCCCCGCGGGCATCACTCGAGGCCGACGACGCCCTGCTGGGCGTGCAGGTGCCGGTGGGCAACACCGGTGGCACGGTCATGGCTTCGTGGATGAACAAGAACGACAAGACCGCCAGCAACCAGGATGCGCGCCAGTGGGCGGTGGGCTACACGCAGGCACTGTCGAAGCGCACCAGCGCCTATATTGCCTACGCAAAAATCAACAACAAGAATGGTGCCGGCTACACCGTGGGCAACAACAACGAGGCCGGCAGCGGCGACACGGGCTTCAACCTGGGCATCCGCCACACCTTCTGATCGCATTGCGATCGACCGCAGGTCACTGCAAGACAGCACGCCCGGCGCAAGCCGGGCGTTTTTACTCCGGCAACGGCAGGTGGATCTCGATCCTGGTGCCGCGGCAGCTGCCGGTGATCGAGATATCGCCGCGAATCGCCCATACCCGCTCGCGCATGCCGAGCAGGCCGAACGACGACGGTTTTTCCATGTCGGCCCGGGCAATGCCGCGGCCGTCGTCTTCAATGGTCAGGGTCAGCGTGGACCGGTGACGGCGCAACGCGATGCGCACATGGCACGCCTGCGCATGCCGCGCGATGTTCGTCAGCGATTCCTGCACGATGCGGAAGAGCGCCGTGCTGTAGCGGTCGTTGAGCACGAGTTCGTCCTCGCGTGCGGTAAAGGTGCAGGCGACGGCATGCCGCGCCTCGAATTCATGCCGCAGCGATTGCAGGGCGAAATACAGGCCGCCTTCATCGAGCGCATGTGGGCGCAGGTTGCTGGCGATGCGGCGCAGCGACGTGATGGCGGAAAGGAGGCGCCCGTCCATGCCGGTCAGCAGGTCGCGCGTGGGGCCGTCGGCAACCGGCTGTTGCAGCAGCAGGCTCATGTCCACGCGCAGCGTGGCCAGCAACTGGCCCAGGTCGTCGTGCAGCTCGCGCGCGATATGGGCGCGCTCTTCCTCGCGAATATTTTCCAGCGCATAGTCGGTAGCACGGCGACCGGCCATCCGGGCGCGCGCGTCGGCATCGCGCTGCTCGGCCGCTGTGGTGTGCGGCACTCCCAGCCGCCATGCGACGCGCGCCGCCAGCAGCAGCGCCGCCACCAGCCAGGGTCGGGGCAATGACATTGGATCTCCTCCGGCCGGTTGCAGGCGGCCGCCCGGCAACCCTAATACAGATGGGCTTGGCAGGAATTGAGGTGGCGCAGGGCGCCGGTCTTACATCTGCTTGAACAGGTGGAGGAAACTGCGGCTCACTTCCAGCTTCTCCGGCCGTCCCTTGACCATGACCAGGTGACGCCCGCGGATATCGCGGGTGACGCCTTCGATCGCGTTCACGTTGACCAGCGTGGCGCGGTGGATCTGCCAGAACAGCGCGGGATCGAGCTCGTCGGCCAGGTCGCGCACCGGCTTGCGGATCAGCGCCTCGAACTTGTCGGTCTGCACACAGGTGTATTTCTCGTCCGACCGGAAGAACAGGATTTCCTCGACGGGGATCATGCGCAGGTCCTGGCCGATGCTCGCCTGGATCCATTGCAGGAACTTCGGCTTCGGCGCAATGATCTTTTCCGCGAGCTGCGACAGCATCGCGGTCACGCTGGCGTTGACGTCGCCAGCCGGCTTGTTCAGCCGGTCTTTCAGGCGCTCGGCGGTGATCTTCAGCCGCTCCTGCTCGGGCGGTTTGAGCACATAGTCGACAGCGCCGCGCTCGAAAGCCTCCACCGCGTAGGCATCGTAGGCGGTCACGAACACCACGTGGCTCTTGTTGCCGATGGCGGTTGCCGCTTCCATGCCGGTCTTGCCCGGCATGCGGATATCGAGAAACGTGAAATCGGGCTTCAGTTCGTCGACCAGCTCGATCGCCTCGTCGCCATTCTTGGCTTCGCCCACGATCTCCAGTTCCGGCCATACCTGGCCCAGGCGCATGCGCAGCTGGTCGCGCATCAAACGTTCATCGTCGGCTAAAATGGCGGTAGGCATGGGTTCGTGAATTAAAGGGCAATGGGTGTCAATTATTCAACGAATCGGGGTGCTGCGCAATGGCTCCCGTCGTTTCTCCGCATGGCTTTACCTTGCCTTCAGCGGCGCTAACACGGCCAAAGGGCAAGGCGCATCGCCGCAGACAGTACTTTAGTACGGCAAGACCAATGCAAGCAGTCATGTGACCTGTGTTAGTGCCGCCTACTTGCGGGCACCTTCGGAAAGCTGGTAGGGCACTTCGATGGTGGCGACCACGCCGCTGGGCTGGTTCGCCTCGATGCGCAAATGCCCGGCGTCGCCATGGAGCAGCTTCAACCGCTCGCGGATCGTCAGCAGGCCAAGGCCGGTACCGTCGCTGGGCTTGGCGCCAAAGCCGAGGCCATTGTCGGCAACGATGACGCGCAGCTTGCTGTGCGCCACGTCCGCGCGCACTTTCAGCGTGCCGCCTTCCGGTTTGCCCTCGAGGCCGTGCTTGATGGCGTTCTCCACCATCGACTGCAGCATCATCGGCGGAAACGCCGCGCTGCGCAGGCCGTCGGGAATATCGAAGTCGATCGTCAGCCGTTCTTCCATGCGCATTTTCAACAGCGCCAGGTAGGCCAGTACCATGTCCGCTTCGCGGCCGAGGTTCGTGATGAGGGTATTGTCGCGCATCTGCGGCAGCACCGCGCGCAGGTATTTGATCAGGCTGCGCTGCATGGCCGAAGCACGCGGCGGATCCGTTTCGATCAGGTGTTCGACCGAAGCCAGCGTGTTGAACAGGAAGTGCGGCTCGACCTGCGCCTGCATCATCTGCATCTTTGCTTCGGAAAGCTGGCGCTGCATCGACTCCCTTTCGGCTGCGGCGTTGGCGGTGAGCGTTTGCGCCTCGGCTTTCTTCTTGCCGCCCATCAGGGCCTTCATGCCGAACAGGGTCAGCACGAGCAGGAAGATAAAGCTCTGGAACCAGGTCGATGCCTGCTGGTGATAGCGCGATACCTTTTCTTCCGCCGCGTTGTCGACAGCTTCCTCGAGCGCGTTCGACAGTTCCTCGCCAATCTGCGGCGGCAGTTCGATGTGCACCTCCTCGCCCGGCAGCGCCGTCACGACTGCTGCCTTTGCGGCTTTTGCCGCAGGGGCGGCTGGTGCCGCTGGCGCCGCAGGGGCAGCAGGGGCAGCCGGTGCGGCAGGGGCAGCAGGGGCAGCGTCTGCAGCATCAGAGGCATCCGCCGGGGGCGCGACGCTGTCCGGCGTTTCCGGTGCATCAGGCGGGGTTGGATTGCGCAGCTTGCCGCCGCGAGGGTTGAAATGAATGCCGCTGTCATCGATGACGATGCTGGTGTCGGCACCCCCGTTCGGGCGCTTGTGGGAGCGGATCACCACGTCTTCATCCAGGGTCGGCGAGAACAGTTCCTCTTGCAGGATAGATGCCGCGATCAGTGCCAGCGCGGCAAACAGGAAAAACTTCCACCACGACAATTGCGTGACCCAGGTGGCAGTCTGGTCGAAACCCTTGTGCAGCGAGGCGAGCACCGTCTTCAGGGTCTCTTGGAATTTTGGGGTGGGGAACATCGACGACTTCCGTTCTCTATATAAGGGAGCAAGTGTAGATAACGTTACGCAAAACTGTCCACCCGGGCGAGTGGCTTGCGACAGTCTGCGCAATCACGGTGCTGGAAGGGAAATGCTGCGGATGGTCGGGCGCACAAAAAATGCTTGCGCGATTGCGGGCAGATTGCTATAGTTCTGTCCCTCGCAGCAACATGTCTACACGAAAGTGCAGACGGCAAGTTGAAGCGGGGCAAAAAAGAGCTTGACGGTTATCACGAAACAGCCGATAATCTCGCTCCTCTGCTGACAAACACAACGCTTTGTC
>DASVVD010001078.1:0-2926 GCA_036386715.1 Pseudoduganella sp. | reverse complement strand
CCGGTGGTCTTGATGACGCGCTGCTCGACGATGCCCTGTGCGTTCAGCACCAGCGCGGTGGCTTCACCCTTCTGGTTGCGGCTCACGCCCTGCTGCGGCACGGCGATTGCCGCCTCGTTGATGCCGCTTTCCACCACCGCGCGCACGAACATGCCCGGCAGCAGGTCATTCTTCGGGTTCGGGAACAGCGCGCGCAGCGTGACGTTGCCGGTGCCCTGGTCCACGGTGGCATCGGCGAACTGCAGCTTGCCTTCCTGTGCGTAGGTGGTGCCGTCAGCCAGCTTCAGCGTGACCTTGCCGGAGGCCTTCTTCATGCCGTCGCCTTCCATGGCCTTGCGCAGGCGCAGCAGGTCCTCGCTGGACTGCGTCACGTCGACATAGATCGGGTCGAGCTGCTGCACCACCGTCATGGCAGTCGCCTGGCCGGCCGTGACCAGCGCGCCGGCGGTCACGTTCGAGCGGCTGGTGCGGCCCGAGATCGGCGCTTCGACCGTGGTGTAGCCCACGTTGATGCGCGCGCTCTGCAGCTGCGCCTTGGCCGATTCCACGTCGGCGCGGGCCTGCGCTTCGGCAGCCACGGCATCGTCGTAGTCCTGGCGGCTCACGCCTTCGATTTCCACCAGCTCCTTGTAGCGCTTCACTTTCGGGCCGGCCGTCAGCAGGTTCGCCTCGGCGCGGGTGAGCGCGGCCTTGGCGGCGCTGTAGGTCGCCTGGTAGGTGGCCGAGTCGATCTGGTACAGCGGCGTGCCGGCCTTGACGTCGGCACCTTCGGTGAACAGGCGCTTTTTCACGATGCCGGCCACTTGCGGGCGCACTTCGGCGATCTGGAAAGCGGAGGTGCGGCCCGGCAGTTCAGCCACCACCGGCAGCGCCTGCGGCTGCACCGTATACACAGCCACCTGCGGCGGCGGCATCTTGCCGCCAGGCGCGCCGGCCTGCTGTTTCTTGTCGGAGTCGCAGCCGGCGGTCAGTGCCGCCGCGCATGCGAGGAAAAGGATGCCGGCCGTACGCAGCGGCGGGCGGGAGAGCGTGTGATCCATACCTGGTCTTTCTGTTTGTGGGGGCGTTGCACGATAGAATGAACGATCATTCTAATACAAATCAGAAGTTCGCGCTGTAACTGACTTTGCAGTCATGAATTTTGGTAGCGCTATAAAGTAGCATTCCGCAAGTCATGCGCGGAGCGGCGCGTCGTTGCCGCGATCGGCAGGGCCGGCGCCGGGCACGCGTTTCAGGTAGATTTCATAGGGAAATCTTAAATTCTTATTGGAAATAAAAATACTGGAATGGCAGTCAGCCCCCCAATATTCCGGTCATGGCGCGATCAGTGCGTGAAAAATGTCGCGGCAATCATTTGGTTGCGATAGCGCAACAAAAAAGCCTCCCGGCCGTCAGGCGGGGAGGCTTCTGCCATCTTGCGGCGATCAGATCGTGGTGGTTGCCACCACCGGCACGAAATAGAAGATCACGTTCTGCAGGTAGATGCTGCTGGTGGCCTCCAGGCCGGAATCGATGCCCATCAGTACCCAGACCTTGCCTTCGCCATCGGTCTTGACCTTCACGCCGGTGCCATTGCGCAGCAGCTTCGATGCATAGGTCGTGCTTCCGCATGGCAGGCCATTGGCGATATTACCGAGAACAAACGACGCGGCACCGGCCGTGCCCTGGTTGCCATGGTCGATATTCAGGCGCACATCGCCATTCGTGGTGACAGGTTTCGGTTCCGTGGCCGATGCGGCCGCGATCACGTAGACGGATTCGCCCGGCGTGCTGCCCACGCCCGTGCAGCCCGACGGCGCCTTGCTGAGCAGGTTCAGCGACGTGATCGAGAACGTGTAGTCGGTATTGGCGACCAGGCCGGTGATCTGCTTTTTCACGTACAGCAGCAGGTCGTTGCTGCGGTTGGTGCCGCTGATGAAATACGCCTTGCTGCCTTCGTAATCCTTGTTCAGGTCGGAAATGCTGCGCGATTCGAACACCACGTCCGTGGGCGCCGTGGCGCTGGTGTAGTCGCTCGACTCGCCAACCCAGCCGCCGGTATCGATCTTGAAGTCCTGTGTCAACTGCACGGTGTAGGCGGTGGTGGTGGTACCGCCGGTCGACGTGCCCGCCGGATCGTCGTCACTGCCGCCGCAGGCGGCCAGCAAGGCCAGGGTCGCTACCGACAAGGCGGCATTCCAGGAACGGATCATGTGTATTGTCTCT
Organism: Pseudoduganella sp.; assembly: GCA_036386715.1. GTDB lineage: Bacteria > Pseudomonadota > Gammaproteobacteria > Burkholderiales > Burkholderiaceae_D > Rugamonas. The sequence goes on along the minus strand of DASVVD010001078.1, from coordinate 721 downwards.
TTTCTAAGCGTGGGAACGGAGGCAACATTTTAAAAAGGAATGTGCAACTCGTGTGATCTATTTGTAACGAGTTGTATGGCTGCCTGGTCCGGATGTCTATTTCCATTCGCCGCGCAGCGCCAGCACCTCCTGCTGCAGCAGCTCGGGCGTGACCGCATCCGGCGCCATGGGCCGGCCCACTGCCAGCGCCAGCCGCGAACGCAGGCCCTTGCGGAAGGCCCGTTCGAACACATTATCCTGGCTGCGCGACAGCAGGTGGCCCCACAGTCCCTGCAGCGCCATCGGGATGACCGGCACCTGCGAGCGCTCGATCACCTTGGCGATACCGCCCTTGAATTCGCTGATCTCCCCGGTGGTGGTGAGCCGGCCTTCCGGGAAGATGCAGACCAGCTCACCATCGTGCAGCGCGTGGGCGATGTCCACGTAGGCCTTTTCAAGCAGCCATGGATCGTCCTTGGCCGGCGCGATGGGGATCGCCTTCCCGGTGCGGAAGATCCAGCCCAGCAGCGGCGTCCTGAAAATGCGGTGGTCCATCACGAAGCGGATCGGGCGCGGGCTGGCGGCCATGATGACGATCGCATCGACGTAGCTGACATGGTTGCAGACCAGGACCGCGGCGCCCTGCTCCGGAATGCGGCCAGGTTCGACCACCTTCACCTTGTGCACCGTGTGGATCAGCAGCCAGGCCAGGAAGCGCATCAGGAATTCCGGCACCAGCGAG
>DASVVD010001077.1:0-5256 GCA_036386715.1 Pseudoduganella sp. | reverse complement strand
ATGATCGCGGGAGTGCGCGGCTCCAGGCTGGCCTGGGCGACATCCAGGCAACGCCCGGAGGCGCTGCCGACCAGCGTTGCCGGCCCGGCCGCGTGCGCCGGCGTAACACCTGCCATGCCCATGCACAGGCCAACGCCCATGGCGCTATGGACCGCTGCAAGATGGCTGGCCCGGAAAGTTGCGGCCAGCCCGGCCGGGAAGCTCTTCATCAAGGTCTCTCCTCATGAACGCAATGCGTACGGCGCGTACGGCGTGCCCGGCTTGCGGCATTTCCGGGTCAGCGCCGCGACGGCGCTGACGGCATGCCATCCGGCCGTGGCCGGCGCCCGGTTCATCTTCATGATACGCCTGGTCCAGCAAAGGCCGCGTTCGTCTCCGCGCATGCCACGCCGGGCCGGCCGCGCACCCATCGGCTAAAATACCCCGATGACCAAAGCAAGCAGAGTGAAGGCCGCGGCGCCCGGGGCCGAAGAAGACGGCACGCGCGACAGGATCCTGGCTGTCGCGCTACAGGAATTTTCCCGGCATGGCCTGGCCGGCGCCCGCATCGACGCGATCGCGGCCGAGAGCGGTCTCAACAAGGGCATGATCTATTACCACTTCGGCAGCAAGGAAGACCTGTACGTGGCCGCGCTGGAGGAAAGCTACCGCCGCTTTCGTGAAGTCGAGAGCGCCTTCCACATCGAGGGCCTGCCGCCGGTGCCCGCCTTGCGCAGCCTGGTCGGCGCGACCTTCGATTTCCATGCAGCCCATCCGGAATTCGTCCGCATGGTCATGAGCGAGAACATCCACCTGGGCGAGTACATCCGCAAGATTCCCGCACTGCGCGCGATCAACCGTTCGGCTATCGCCCTGCTCGAGCGCCTGTGCCAGCGCGGCATCGCCGAGGGCGTGTTCCGCGCCGACCTCGATCCGGTCGACCTGCACATGTCGATCAGCGCGCTGTCGTTCTACAACGTGTCGAACCGCCATACCTTCAGCTTCATCTACGACCGTGATCTCGGCGCCGCCGATATCCATGCCGCGCGGCGCGCATCGGTCGTGGACATGATCCTGCGCGGCGTCCGCGCGGCCTGACGCCGTGGCCGGGAGCGGGGTACCGCTCCCGGCCACGCGATAGAGCGTCAGCGCGGCTTCAGCGCATAGGCAATCACGTAGTCGCCGCGGTCCGGCGACTGGCGCGCACCGCCGGCCGAGATCAGCACGTATTGCCTGCCGGTCTTCGGTGACACGTAGCTCATCGGGCCGCCCTGGCTGCCCACCGGCAGGCGCGCTTTCCAGGCTTCCGCGCCGGTGGCGCTGTCGAACGCGCGCAGGTAGTAGTCCTGCGTGCCGGCGATGAACACCAGGCCGCCCTGGGTCGCCAGCGTGCCGCCGAGCGTAGGCATGCCGACCGGCATTTTCATGCGCATCTTGATGCCGAAGGGGCCGGTATCCTCCACGGTGCCGACCGGTACCTGCCACAGCACTTTTCGGGTCTTCAGGTCGACGGCCGACAGCGATCCGAACGGCGGCTTCTGGCAGGGAATGCCAAGCGGCGACAGGAAGCGGTTCTTGTTGACCGCATAGGGCGTGCCTTTCAGCGGTACGGCGCCCATGCCGGTGTTGACCGCCTCGCCACCATTGCCCGCCGGACCGCCGTCGGCCTTTTGCGGCATCATCTGCACCCACAGGCCCAGGCGCATGTCGTTGACGAAGATCACCTGCCGGTTCGGATCGGTGGACAGGCTGCCCCAGTTCATGCCGCCGAGCGAACCCGGGAAACTCAGGGAAACGTCGGTGCCCGGCGCCGTGTACAGCCCCTCGTAACGCATCGACTTGAAGCTGATGCGGCACATCAGCTGGTCGAACGGCGTGGCACCCCACATGTCCGATTCGGTCAGCGTGCCGGCGCCGATCTGCGGCATTCCTGTCGAGAACGGTTGAGTTTCCGGGTACTGCTCGTTCAGCATGCCGGCCTTCTTCACCGGGCGTTCCTCGACGCGCGTGAGCGGCTTGCCGGTCATGCGGTCGAGCACGAAGATCTGGCCGGCCTTGGTGCCGAACACCACGGCAGGCGTGGTCGAGCCGTCCTGGCCCGGGAAGTCGACCAGGCTCGGCTGCATCGGCACGTCGAAATCCCACAGGTCGTTATGGACCGTCTGGTAGACCCATTTTTCCTTGCCGGTGGTCGCATCGAGCGCCAGGACGGACGTGGCATAGCGATGGTCCAGCGGCGTGCGGTTGCCGCCCCACAGGTCCACGGAGGAACTGCCCATCGGGATGAAGACGGTGTTCATCGCCGGGTCGTAGGACATGGCCGCCCAGGCGTTGGGCGTGCTGCGCGCGTAGGTCTGGCCGGGCTGCAGGCGCATGTTGGGATCGTTGCGGCCGGGATCGAATGCCCAGCGCATCTCGCCCGTGATGACGTCGAAGCCGCGCAGCACGCCGCCTGGCATGTCGGTCTGCACATTGTCGGCGATGCGGCCGCCAACCACCACCGTCGTGCCGGCAACCGTCGGCGCGGAGGTGAGCTGGTAGGTCGGGTCGGCCGCCGCCCCCAGACCTTCCTTCAGGTTCACGAAGCCGCCCTTGCCGAAGCCTTCGCACAGGGCACCCGTGTCGGCATCGATCGCCACGAGGCGCGCGTCGATGGTGTTCATCAGCAGGCGGCGCCGGCATTGCGCGCCGGCCGGCACGGCAACCGCCGCCACCGGCGTGGCGCCGGCCGCCACTGGCTGGACCAGCGGCTGGGTCGCATCGAAATAGCCCAGTCCGCGGCAGCGGTTCCAGACCTGCGCCTGCGCGTTGATGGTGCGCTCCCAGATCTTCCTGCCGCTGTCCGCGTCGATGGCGATCACGTTGTTATGCGGCGTGCACAGATAGACGCGATCGCCGACCTGCAGCGGCGTCTGCTGGTCTTCGGCGCCATTGCCCGTCGGGCTGTCCGGGATATCGCCTGTACGGAACGTCCATGCGACCTGCAGTTGGCCGACATTGTCGCGCGTGATCTGGTCGAGCGCGACGAAGCGGCTGCCGCCTGGCGTGTTGCCGTAGTGGCGCCAGTCCTTCTGCCTGGCGCCGGGTGCGACCGGCACCAAGGGGGCGGGCGTGCCCTGGAACGCCACGGTCGGGTGCGGCGCGAACATCTGCGCGAAGGTGGCACCCATGCCGACGGCCAGCAGCCCCGCCAGGACGTAGGCGCCCCTGGCCGCGGATACGCCCGCAAGCCTGCGCAGCGAGGGCCATGCCAGCAATGCCAGCAGCATCAGGCCGCCCGGCAGCATCAGGCGCGACACCAGCGGCCAGAAGTCCAGGCCGGCATCGGCCAGCGCCCAGATCACGGTGCCGGCAAACGCCGCGGCATAGACAAGCACCGCGGACCATTTCAGCCGGAAGAACTGGATGGCGGCTGCCACGATGACGAGCCCGGCAACCAGGAAGTACAGGCTGCCGTGCAGCGAGGCCAGCCTGGCGCCGCCGACGATGAAGAACAGCCCGGTAGCCAGCAATACCAGCCCGAGCAGTGCACACCCGGCCCGCAGGGCGGTCGACGGGCGGATTTCAGTTGTAGTCATTTCGCGTTCTCCAAGACTGGCCATGAGGCAAGACCGCAGCGCCCGGCAGCATTCCGGCCGCGTGGCGTGCTTGCCAAGCGCACACCTGCACACATGTCGCACCCGTTCGCACGTCCTGCGCCATGGTATGCCGCGAGCGCCAGGCGGCGTCGCGCTGGTTGTTAACTAACTATTCGGTTAAATAAGGGGTGTCGAGATGCTTGAATTGCGTGTCAGGCATCGGACGGGTTGATTCCAGAGGGGGATTCTAGCACGGTTGTCCCGCACCCTCTCAGGCGCGGTGTGATCGGCGGCTGTTACAGGAAAGGGGCGGCAAGGGTCCCGGCGACTGCCACAGTGCCGTGCGCTGCCAGTCGGTACCGAAAAATTAACCGAACAGTTAATTTCTGCGTGCGGCCCGGTCAGGCATCCGCAGGCATCCGCAGGCATCGACGGGCAGCGCGTCCATGACGGTCGCCCAGCGCAGGGACTAGCCGGGCAGGCGCGCCACTGCCTCGCACAGCGCCCGGTAGCAGGCCGGATCGAGTGCCGTGCCGACGGTCTTGCCCATCATCTCGAGTGCCTGCGGCACCGGGATCGCGCCGCGGTAGGGCCGCTCCGCCGTAATGGCATCGAAGATGTCGGCCGTGGTGATGATGCGTGTTTCCAGGCCGATGTCGGCGCCGGTGAGGCCGCGGGGATAACCCGAGCCATCGAGCTTTTCATGGTGCGCGCCGGCGATGCGGGCCAGTTCGCGGAAGGCGTCGATGCGGCCCAGGATCGTTTCCGTGTATTCGGCGTGCTGGCGCACCGCGGCCCACTCGTCGCGGTCCAGGGAACCGGCCTTGTCGAGCACACTGTTGCTGACACCCAGCTTGCCGACGTCGTGCAGCAGGGCGCCGCGGCGCAGCCAGCGTCGCCGTTCCGCGGAAATGCCCAGCTGTTCGGCGATCAGGTCCGTGTACAGCGCCACCCGCGCGCTGTGCCCGCTCGTGTACGGGCTTTTCGAATCCACCACCTGGCCGAAGGCTGTCGCGATATCGTCCAGGTAGTCGTCGTCCAGCGGCACCACCTTGCCCGCGGGTTCCAGCATCCGCACGGCCATGTCCACGCTGGGGGAGGCCAGCATGGTCCAGAATGCGTCGTCGGCCGCCACGTCCTCGAAAGCGGCTACCAGCGCAGGGTCGAACCACTGGCCGGCGCGCGCGCGGGCTTCACGCAGGGCCGCCTCGCGGCCGTCCGCCGTGTGGAACACGTCGATCACCTGTGCCAGCAGTGCGATGCGCGCATAGACGGGAACGGCGTTGCCGGCCAGGCCATCGGGCCGGCCGCCGCCGTCGAAATGTTCGTCCAGGCTGTAGATGCCGGCCGCCACGCCGTCCGAAAAGCGCAGCAGGCGCGCGATGTCGGCGCCGCGCTGGCAACGCGTGGCGATCAGTTCATCGGTGATGCGCTTGCCGTCGCGCAGGATCGTCAGCACGCCGCGAAAGCGCTCGGCCAGGCCGGCTTTCAGGCCCGTGTGCGACAGCACGAACGCCAGCACTTGCGGCAGGCCCGTGCCGATGGTCTTGAAATCGCGCTTGAACGACAGGTCGTCGGTCATGTACAGCTCGCAGATGCGCGCGGCATTGCTGCTGCAGCCGAGGTCCTTCAACAGCAGGGTGTAATACAGCTCCCACAGCTGCTCCGGCTCCATGCCCGCGTCGCGCCCGATATGCAT
>DASVVD010001076.1:0-2383 GCA_036386715.1 Pseudoduganella sp. | reverse complement strand
CGGCGCCACGTCATGGCGACGCGCGGCAATGCTGTCCGCCGCATTTGCCAGCTTGGCATCGGTCAGGTCGTTGATCTGCCGGACGGCCTCGAGCTCATTGGCGTCCAGCGCACGGGCGGCAAGTTCCCGCTTGATTGCCGGGATTTCAAGCACGGCCGCGGTATAGGGCTCAAGGAAAGTGTCCAGGCCGCTGAGGACGAAACCTCGCTGGGCGGATTCGACATCCCTGAGTAAGCCGAGCAGATCCGTGTAGGCGGTCTGGCGATCGGCCGCCAGCTTGAGGAGCGGCACACCTTCGCTGACGCGGCTGTTGAGGAAAAACGGAATCGCTGCGACGATGATGGAGACAACAACCGCAACGATGGCGATTCTTCGAACACGTGCTTCAGCCGACATAACATGACATAACGTAAATAACCAGGAGAGGCTGGCCTGGTGTCGATAAAAACTGCGAGGGCGAGGCAGGGCACCGTACTATAACATGATGCGTGGAAACTTTATCCTCGGTAACTAATTGTTTGCAGCGGCCATTGCCGAGGTGGCAAGGCGGTTCACGCGTGCCCCGGGATCCGATGGCACGCAATGCGCATGCAGGTCAGTCCTGCGTGCGCAATGGGTTAGAACTCTTCCCACTCGCCGTCGCCGCCAACGGCAGCCGCGGCACGGGCCGGCTTCGGCACAGGGCGCGCCGATGTTGCCGCGACACGGCGCGGGGCGGCCAGGACTGCCGTCTTGTTCGACGCAACGGCTGGCTTTGCGCGTGCCGGGGGCTTGGCCACCGCTGCCACGGCGCCGCGCGCCACGGTAAAGGTCCCCACCAGACTGGCCAGCCGTGCGGCCTGCTCCTGCATCGATTCCGACGCGGCGCTGGCTTCTTCCACCAGCGCGGCGTTCTGTTGCGTTACCTGGTCCATCTGTGTGATGGCCTGGTTGACCTGGTCGATGCCACTGCTCTGTTCGCGGCTGGCGGCCGAAATCTCGCCCATGATGTCCGTCACACGCTGCACGCTGCCGACCACCTCGTTCATGGTGGCGCCCGCCTGGCTTACCAGCTGCGTGCCGGTGCCGACCTTGGCCACGGAATCGTCGATCAGCGCCTTGATTTCCTTGGCGGCGGTGGCCGAGCGCTGCGCCAGGTTGCGCACCTCGCTGGCCACCACGGCAAAGCCGCGGCCCTGTTCACCGGCGCGCGCCGCTTCCACGGCCGCGTTCAGCGCCAGGATATTGGTCTGGAACGCAATGCCGTCGATGACGGAAATGATGTCCACGATCTTCTTCGCGGAGGCATCGATCGCCCCCATCGTATCGATCACCTGCGCCACCACGGCACCACCCTGGGCAGCGACGGTGGACGCCGATGCGGCCATGGCGCTCGCCTGTTGCGCGTTGTCCGCGTTCTGGCGCACCGTCGACGTCAGTTCCTCCATCGACGACGCCGTTTCCTCGAGTGAACTGGCCTGTTCTTCCGTGCGCGACGAGAGGTCGGCATTGCCGGCCGAGATCTGGCCCGACGCCGTCGCGATGGTGTCGGTGCCGCTGCGCACCTCGCTGACAATGGCGGCCAGCCTGTCGCGCATATTGCGCATGGCGTACATCATGCTGGACTGGTCGCCGGCTTTCACGGGCACGTCCACCGTCAGATCGCCCTCCGCAATGCGGGTGGCGACGAACGACGCGTCGCCCGGCTCGCCGCCCAGCTGGCCCACCAGGCTGCGGGTGATCAGCAAGGCCGCGCCGATCCCCACGGCCAGCGCGATGGCGCTGAAGATCAGCATGATCGTGGTGGCGCTTGCATAGGCATCGTTGCCACCCTGGGCGGCGGCGGTGTTGAGCTTGTTCTCGAAAGCGATCAGTTCGTTCAGCATATTGAGCCATTCACGCTGCACGGGCCGCACGGTGCCGATCAGGTAGTCGGTTGCCTGTTCGGCCTGGTTAGCCAGGCCCAGCTCGGCTGATTTCGCCATCAGCGGCATGGCCCGGGCCTGGACGTCCTTGAGCTTGGCGGCAAAGGCCTTTTCCTCCGGTGTCGTGGTCGGGTCCTCGAAGGTCACCAGCAGCTTGGCGAAGGCTTCGTCATACAGGGCATTCTGTTTCGTCATGCGTTCCGCTTCGGGCCGCATCTGTTCCGGGGTGGAGAACAGGATCAGGTTGCGCAGGGCGATCATGCGGTCCGTGACGCTGTCCTGCATGGTCGCGATCAACATGATCTGGACGTTGTTGACTTCCGTGATATTGCGCAGGCGATCATTCATGTCGCGCATTTTGACGAAGGCGGTGCCGACGATGGCCAGCAACAGGCAGAGGACGAGCGCATAGCCGATGGCCAGCCGCGTGCCGACTTTCAGGTTTTTCATGGTGTTTATCCAGGGACAGCAGAATTGTT
>DASVVD010001075.1:0-3375 GCA_036386715.1 Pseudoduganella sp. | reverse complement strand
GCCCTGCCCCGCAACATCGACCCGCTGCAGGCCGACCTGGAGGCACCGGAAGAGCGGCGCCGCCTGGCGCGCCTGCTCGAACGCGGCCTGGGCCGGGTGGCCGGCTACGTGCTGCCGCTGAAGGCCCGGGAGTACGACCCGTCGGTCATGCTAGGCACCAGCTGGCGCACGTCGGCCTGGCCGCTGCGGCGCGAGCACCTGTACCTGCTCGAGGGCGACTCGCCGATCGGCCTGCGGCTGCCGCTGGCCACGCTGCCATGGGTGCTGCCGGAAGAGCGCGATACCGAATTCGATGTCGACCCGTTCGCGCCGCGCGGCGCGCTGCCGGTGGACAAAAAGGAAAAGGAGAAGGAAAAGCGGCCGGTCCTGGGCCTGGCCAACGGCAAGGGCGACAAGGCCCGCAAGCCGGCCCCGCCGGTCCAGCCATCCCTGCCCGCGGAGCCCGAGCCGCGCGATGTGATCCACACCGCGCTGTGCATCGAAGTGCGCGCCGGCCGCCTGTACATCTTCATGCCGCCGCTCAAGCGCATCGAGGACTACCTGGCGCTCGTCACCGCGGTGGAAAACACCGCGGCCCGGCTGAAGATGAAGCTGCGCATCGAAGGCTACGCGCCGCCGCGCGACCCGCGCATCAAGCTGCTCAGCGTCACGCCCGACCCTGGCGTGATCGAGGTGAACATCCACCCGGCGGCAAGCTGGAACGAACTGGTCTACAACGTCTCGACGCTGTACGAGGAGGCGCGCCTGACCCGGCTCGGCACCGAGAAATTCATGCTCGACGGCCGCCACACCGGCACCGGCGGCGGCAACCACGCCACACTCGGCGGCGCCACGGCCGAGGACAGCCCGATGCTGCGCCGGCCCGACCTGCTGAAGAGCCTGATCACCTACTGGCAGGTGCACCCGGCCCTGTCGTACCTGTTCTCGGGCACCTTCATCGGGCCGACCAGCCAGGCGCCACGGGTCGATGAGGCACGCGACGACAACCTGTATGAACTGGCGATCGCGTTCCAGCAGATGGACAAGGTGCTGCCGACGCTGCACGAAGGTGACAAGCCGTGGATGGTCGACCGGCTGCTGCGCAACATGCTGGTCGACCTGACCGGCAATACGCACCGCTCCGAATTCTCGATCGACAAGCTGTATTCGCCGGACGGCCCGACCGGCCGCCTCGGCCTGGTGGAATTCCGCGCCTTTGAAATGCCGCCGCATGAGCGCATGAGCTTGCTGCAAATGCTGTTGCTGCGCGCGCTGGTGGCACGTTTCTGGAACCAGCCATTCCAGGCCAAGCTGGTGCACTGGGGTACCGCGCTGCACGATCGCTGGATGCTGCCGCATTTCGTGGCCCAGGATATCCGCGATGTCGCCCGCGACCTGCGCGCCGCCGGCTACCCGTTCGAAGACCACTGGTTCGAGCCGTTCATCGAATTCCGCTTCCCCCGCTTCGGCACGGTGGTCTACGAGGGCGTGGAGATGGAGCTGCGCCAGGCGATCGAGCCGTGGAACGTGCTCGGCGAGGAAGTCAGCGCCGGCGGCACCGCGCGCTATGTCGATTCGTCGGTGGAGCGCATGCAGCTGCTGGTGCGCGGATTGACGGACGGCCGCCACGTGGTAGCCTGCAATGGCCGCATGCTGCCCTTGCATCCGACCGGTATTCCGGGCGAATACGTGGCCGGCGTGCGGTTCCGCGCCTGGAGCCCGTGGTCGGCGCTGCACCCGACCATCGGGGTGCAGGCGCCGCTGACGTTCGACCTGGTCGACACCTGGAGCGGCCGTGCGATCGGCGGCTGCACCTACCATGTGGTGCACCCCGGCGGGCGCAGTGAAACGGGCTCGCCCGTCAACGCCAACGCCGCCGAGGCACGCCGCTTCGCCCGGTTCTGGCCGCATGGCCACACGCCGGGCCCGATGACGGTGTATAAGGAAGAGCACAATCCGAGCTTCCCGATGACGCTCGATTTGCGCTGGCAGCCCTATTGAATAATGTTGTATCCTATAAGAAATTAAAGCTGCCGTGCGTCCATGTCAAACCAACTGTTAGCCCCTTACCACGCCGCGCCCGACAGTTTCGATGAAATGCTCGACGCGGCGGGAATGCCGCGCGCGCACTGGCGCGCGATGCTTGCCAACCTGGAGCATGAAGCGCCGGACATGATGCGCCAGCGCCTGGAGATGGTGCAGCGCCAGGTGCGTGAAAATGGCGTGACGTACAACGTTCCGGCCGACGCCGACGGCCGGGAGCGGCCGTGGGACCTGAACGTGCTGCCGCTGATCCTGCCGCACGAGGAATGGAGCGGCATCGAGGCGGCGGTGATCCAGCGCGCCACCTTGCTCAACAAGATCCTTGGCGATGTCTACGGCAAGCAGGAGATGCTGCGCGAAGGCCTGCTGCCGCCGGCGCTGGTGCACGGCCATGCCGGGTTCCTGCGCCCCTGCCACGGCATGCGCCACCATGACGGCACCGCCCTGCACTTCTATGCGGTCGACCTGGCGCGTGCCCCCGACGGCCGCTGGTGGGTCATGGCCGACCGCACCCAGGCGCCGTCGGGTGCCGGCTATGCGCTGGAAAACCGCGCCATCATCGCGCCCACCTTCCCCGACCTGCTGCGCGAGCTGAAGGTGCAGCCGCTGACCAGGTTCTTCCGCACCATGCACGACAGCCTGGTGCACTGGGGGCGCCTGTGCGCGGCCGGCGGCGACATGCCGGCACCGCTGCGCGAAGGCGAAATGCCGCTGATCGTGCTGCTGACGCCTGGACCGGGCACCGCGAGCTACTACGAACAGGCCTACCTGGCACGCTACCTGGGCCTGCCGCTGGTCGAAGGGGGCGATCTCACCGTGCGCGACGGCGTGGTCTACCTGAAGACCCTGGCCGGCCTGCACCGGGTCCACGTGATCATGCGCCGGGTCGACGACGATGCGTGCGATCCGCTCGAATTGCAGAACTCGCTGAAAGGCTCGATGCTGGGCGTGGCGGGGCTGACCCAGGCCGCCATGCGCGGCAACGTGCTGGTCGCCAACAGCCTCGGTTCGAACCTGCTGGAAACCGGTGCCCTGCTCGGTTTCCTGCCGGCGCTGTCCAGGCGGCTGCTGGGCGAACCGCTGAAGATGCCGTCGGTGGCCACCTGGTGGTGCGGCGAACCGGCCGCGCTGGAAGCGGTGATCGGCAACCTGGACCGGCTGGTCATCAAGCCGGGCTTTTCCCAGCTGCCGCAATTCGCGGTCTTCGGCCAGGACCTGGCCGGCGCCGCGCGCGCCGACTTCATCGCCGGGCTGCGCGCCAATCCGAACAATTTCATTGCCCAGGAACTGGTGCGGCTGTCGCAGGCACCCGTGTGGCAGGCGGGGCTGTCGCACGCGCCGGTGTGGCAGGCC
>DASVVD010001074.1:0-3656 GCA_036386715.1 Pseudoduganella sp. | reverse complement strand
CGATCTGCTTGCCGGCGCCACCGCTGTCGCACAGGCCGACAAGCTTCAGTAGCTGGTTCAGTTCGATGAATTCCGACGTTAATTCAAATTCTACTCTTTCCATTTTAACCTCATTTAATGGTGTTTGGAAATTAATTGTGTAATTGTACACGCCACGCCACGGCGCCTGTTCCATGCACTTTTCATACAAAAATGCATGACACGAGACGCCGCGGCACGCCGGCCCTGACTGGGAAATCAGCCTTTTGCACCCGGCTGCGTCATCGCCAGCGGCACGATCCACTCGTCGAACTGTTCGGCGGTCACGAAGCCCAGTGCCAGCGCCGCTTCCTTCAGCGTGGTGCCTTCATGCTGGGCCTGCTTGGCGATTTGCGCGGCGCGATCATACCCGATGTGCGGAGCCAGTGCGGTCACCAGCATCAGCGACCGTTCCATCAGCTCGCCGATCCGGGCCCGGTTCGGTTCGATGCCGCGGGCACAATGTTCGTCGAAGCTGCGCATGCCGTCCGCCAGCAGGCGTGCGCTCTGCAGGAAGTTGTGCGCGATCAGCGGTTTATAGACATTCAGCTCGAAATTGCCCGACGCACCGCCGAAGGTGATCGCCACGTCGTTGCCGAACACCTGCGCGCACAGCATCGTGACCGCCTCGCACTGCGTGGGATTGACCTTGCCCGGCATGATCGAGCTGCCCGGCTCGTTTTCCGGGATCGTGATCTCGCCCAGCCCCGAGCGGGGTCCCGAAGCCATCCAGCGCACGTCGTTGGCGATCTTGAACAGGCTGGCCGCCAGCGTTTTCAGCGCGCCGTGCGCGGCCACCAGCGCCTCGTGGCCGGCCAGCGCGGCAAACTTGTTATCGGCGGTCCTGAACGGCAGCTGCAGCCGTTGGGCCAGCTCGGCGGCGATCCGTGTCGCGTATTCCGGGTGGGAATTCAGGCCGGTGCCGACCGCGGTACCGCCGGCGGCCAGCTGCAGTACGGCCGGCAGCGCGTGCTCGATGGCGCGTTCCGCATAGTCGAGCTGTGCCACGTAGCCGGAGAATTCCTGGCCCAGCGTCAGCGGCGTGGCATCCTGCAGGTGGGTGCGGCCGATCTTCACGATATCGGCGAACGACTGCGACTTGCCGGCCAGCGTGGCACGCAACTGGCGCAGCGCCGGCAGCACGTCGGTGGCCAGCGCCACGCCGGCCGCCACGTGCATCGCGGTGGGGAAGATGTCGTTCGACGACTGGCCCTTGTTTACATCGTCGTTCGGGTGCAGCCTGCGCTCTTCGCCGCGGTCGCCGCCCAGCAGCTCGGAGCCGCGGTTGGCCAGTACCTCGTTCATGTTCATGTTCGACTGGGTGCCGGAACCGGTCTGCCACACCGACAGCGGGAACTCGCCGGCATGCCGGCCTTCCAGTACCTCGTCGGCGGCGCGCACGATGCCATCGGCCTTCGCGGCATCCAGCACACCCAGGTCGACATTCACGCGGGCGGCCGCGCGCTTGACATTGGCCAGCGCCGCGATCAGTTCGGGCGCCATCTTTTCGGTGGAGATATGGAAGTGATGCAGCGAACGCTGCGTCTGCGCGCCCCACAGTTGCTGCGCCGGCACGTCGATCGGTCCAAAACTGTCACGCTCGGTTCTGTAGTCCATGGCTTCCTCTGTCGGATGTGATGTCAGGAGTGTAACCCAGGGAAGAAATTCGGTCCGGGCACTCAAAGAACCGGAATTGCCGCCGTTAAACACTTACGATACGGAAATAATTCGCCTGAAATCCATTGATCATGTCGCTCCTGCCACGTTCTTCCTGCCTTGCCGTCCTGGCCCTGGCCGCCGCCGGCGGTGTCCACGCCGCTGAACTCGGCGATGCTTCGGTGCGCTCGTACACCGGCCAGCCGCTTGCCGCCGAGATCGAGCTGACCGACCTGTCCGCCCAGGAGCTGGCCGACCTGCAGGTGCGCCTGGCGCGGCCGGACGTGTTCCAGGGCGCCAACGTGAAGATGGCGCCGGCGCTGGCCGGCGCCACGATTTCCGTCGGCAAGCGCGACAGCCGCCGCGTGCTGCGCGTGAGCACCAGTGCGCCGGTGCAGGGTGAAGTGCTGCACCTGTATTTCCAGCTGGTCTCGGGCGGCAAGGAGCAGGTGCGGGGCGTCACCCTGTGGCTGTCGCCTGCGCCCGCCGCGCCTGTCCCGGTTGCCGTGCCGGCCGCTCCGGCGCTGGCCGCGGCCACGCCGGTCCCATCCGCCGCCGAGCGCGCCGACAAGCCGGCCGTGCGCCGCGCCGGCGGTGATGCTGTCGCGCGCCTGGTGGCGATCGGCGCGCCTGGCAAGGAAGCCACGAGTGGCGAGCGTGAACTGCTCGGCGCCGTCGAACGGGCGTTCAGCGCGCGCGGCGGCAACGTCGAGATGCGCGGCGAAACGAAGAGCATGCCGGCGCCGGGCCGAAAGGACGTGCGCACGGAAGCACTGAAGCACGCCTCCACCGCCGACGACTTCCGGCGCGGGGCGAAGCCGGCCAGGCCGGCGGCGGCACAGCAGGAACCGGAAAAGGCCGCCTCAAAAGAGCTGGCGGCGGAACCCCAGGAGGAAAAAAAGGCCCCTGCGCGGTCCATCCTGGCGTCGAAGTCCGACCTGGCCGAAGCGGCGCGCGCCACGCGGGCAAGCGTGGAAGCGGGCATCGATGTCAATAAAGGCGTTGGCAAAAATGCCGGCAAGATTGCCGGCCAGGGCGCCGCGGAGGCCACTGCGCCGGCGAAGGCTGCCGCTGCGCAGCCCGCCGGCGCCCAGCCGGATCCGGCGATGCTGACCAAGCTTGCCGAACTCGAAGGCAAGCTGAAGACACTGCAGGCGCAACTGGCCATCACGAACACGGCCGGCGCCGCAAGCGTGGCCGCCCCGGCGGCCGGTGCCGCCCACCCGGTGGCGCAGGTAGCCGAGGTGGCCAGGCCCGCAGCGGTATCTGCACCGGTATCTGCAGCGGTGGCAGGGGCCGAACAGCATGGTGCCGCCCCCGCAACCGCGGCAACCGCGGCAATTCCAGCAGGCGAAGCCGCCAAGCCCGGCATTGCGCAGCACGACGAAAGCATTGGCGAACACGTGGCCATCAGTGCGGAAGCGGCCAGCGCGGCGGCGGTGGCCACCGTCGAGGAACCAAAACCGAAGCCGGAAGAAAAGAAGGCGGCCGAACCGCCGCCACCGGAACCAAAGAAGGAAATCAAGATCTCCCGCCCGAAGCTGCTCACATTCCTGTTTGCGGGCAGCCTCGTGCTGCTGGCGATCTTCGGCGTGATCGTCCACTTCGTCCGCAAGGCGAAAATGCGGCGCAGTCCGATCGTGCGGCAAAGCTGGAGTCGCGACGAGGACGACGTGCCGGCGCGCACCGAGCCCACGGCCGGTCCCGTTCCGGCTCCGGAGCCGGCCGCGCCGCCGAAGGCATAAAGGCTTGTCATCACGGCAAGCAAGGCCAACAAAAAAGCGCCCCGCGGGGCGCTTTCTGCATTCAGGCAAACGGGCCGGTTGCTCACCAGCTCGCTTTTGGCCATCCATCAGCCGTTGAGACGGCCCATCCACGGTTCGGTCACGTCGCGGATCGCACGGTCGTTGGCCATGATCTGCTTCAGCAGGTCGATCTTGCGCTGGCGGGCATTGCCTTCCAGTGCCGGCACGCCGCCCAGC
>DASVVD010001073.1:0-4809 GCA_036386715.1 Pseudoduganella sp. | reverse complement strand
CAGCGGCGCGGTAGGATTGCCTTCCTTGTCCAGCGCCACCGTGACCGGCAGCACTTTTTCGCGGATCGACTTGTCCGGCGACATGTCGCGCACCCTGGTGATGGAGACAGCCAGGCGGCGCGGCGTGGCATACGACGTGGCCACGCTGTCTTCCTCGAGGAAGTCGCGCGATTTCAGGCCATTGACGATGCCGGCGGCAAATGCGGCGCCCAGCTTGGACAGCGCTTTCGGCGGCAGTTCTTCGGTCAGCAGTTCGATCAGGAGAGTCTGTGTCATGAAAGTATTCTTATGCTTGGGCGGCCATCGGGAAGCCGAGGCGTTCGCGGGAGTCGTAATAGGCTTGCGCCACCAGGCGCGACAGCGTGCGCACGCGGCCGATGTAGGCGGCACGCTCGGTGACCGAGATCGCGCCGCGCGCGTCCAGCATGTTGAAGCTGTGCGAGGCCTTCATGATCTGTTCGTAGGCCGGCAGCGTCAGCTGCAGTTCGACCAGGCGCTTGGCTTCCGACTCGTGGTTCGCGAACTGGGCGAACAGCAGCTCGGTGTTGGCGTGCTCGAAGTTGTAGGTGGACTGTTCCACTTCATTCTGGTGGAACACGTCGCCGTATTTCAGCGTCTTCTTCTGGCCGCCTTCTTCCCACTCGGTCCACACCAGGTCGTACACGTTCTCGACGCCCTGCAGGTACATCGCCAGGCGTTCGATGCCATAGGTGATCTCGCCCAGCACCGGCTTGCAATCGAGGCCGCCGACCTGCTGGAAATAGGTGAACTGCGTGACTTCCATGCCGTTCAGCCAGACTTCCCAGCCCAGGCCCCAGGCGCCCAGCGTCGGGCTTTCCCAGTCGTCCTCGACGAAGCGCACGTCGTTCTGCTGCAGGTCCAGGCCGAGTGCCTCGAGCGAACCCAGGTACAGGTCGAGGATGTTTTCCGGCGCGGGCTTGAGCACCACCTGGTACTGGTAATAGTGCTGCAGGCGGTTCGGGTTCTCGCCATAGCGGCCATCCTTCGGGCGGCGCGACGGCTGCACGTAGGCGGCGCGCCATGGCTCCGGGCCGATCGCGCGCAGGAAGGTGCCGGTGTGGAAAGTACCCGCGCCCACTTCCATGTCATACGGCTGGAGCAGGGCGCAGCCCTGTTTGTCCCAGTAGGATTGCAGGGTCAGGATGATTTGTTGGAATGTCAGCATCGTGTTCTTTTGGTGGCGCGTGGACGCGCAAGCATAATGGGTAGCGTGTTGGCAGTTCGCTAAAACGGCTCATTTTAGCGGTTTTTGCAATGGACCAGTAGAGATCAGGGGTTTGCTTGCCTGCGGCGCGAGAGCAGCCACGCCGCCAGCAGCGCGGCTGCGGCCAGTGCGAAGAACAGCCGGTTCTGCAGCACGATGTACGGCGTGTCGCCCGTCATGCCCTGCACGGTGGCCTTCAGCACGCCCGCCTGGTAGTACGGCAGGCTGGCCCGGACCACGCCGCGGCCGTCGATGACGACGGTGGCGCCGTTGTTCGTCGCGGCCAGCATCGGGCGGCCCGTCTCCAGCGTGCGCATCTGCGAGATCTGCAGGTGCTGCGGGATCGCCACCGATTCGCCGTACCACGCCAGTTCCGAGACGTTCAGCAGGATCGTGGCCTGCGAGCCGGCAGTTTTCCCGTTATCGAGTTGCGCCGCGATCTCCTCGCCGAAGTTGTTCTCATAGCAGATGTTCGGCAGCACGCGCTGGTCCTTCACCGCGAAGGACGGCTGCAATGCCGCGCCGCTGGTCTGGTCGCCGAGCGGGATATGCATCATGTCCGTGAACCAGCGGAAGCCCATCGGGATGAATTCGCCGAACGGCACCAGGTGGTGCTTGTCATAGCGGTACGGCTTGGCCAGCGTGGGCCCCAGGCCCATCACGCTGTTCGCATAGCGTGTGGGGCTGTCGGCGAACGGCATGCCCAGCACCACGGCGCTGCCGGTCCTGCGGGCGAACTGGCCGTAGCTATCCAGGTAGCCCGCCGGCAGCTGTTGCGGGAACAGCGGGATGCCGGTTTCGGGAATCGCGATCAGGTCGGCCGGCTCGGCCAGCACTGTTTCCTGGTAGCGCCGCAGCGTATTGCCGATGTGGTTCGGGTCGAACTTGGTCTGCAGCGGGATGTTCGCCTGCACCAGGCGCACGGTGAGCGGCTGGCCGCTCGGCGCGGTCCAGTCGATCCACTGCAGCGCGAAACCGCCGACCCACAGCGCGGCGATCAATGCCAGCGCGGATTTGCGCACCGGGTGCAGCAGCAGCAACAGCGCGCCGGCCGTGATGGCGGCAATCCAGCCGATGCCGTACACGCCGAGGATGGGCGCGAAGCCTGCCAGCGGCGTGGCGTTGTGCGCATAGCCGCTCGAGGCCCACGGGAAGCCGGTAAACAGCCAGCCGCGCGTCCATTCGGAAACGGCCCACAGCGCAGGCAGCACAAGGAGATTCGCGGCCGGCAGCGACAGGCCCCAGCGCTTGCGCAGCCAGGCTGCGCCACCCATGGCGGCGGCGCAGTGCAGCCCCATGTATACCGACAGCAGGGCGATGGCGATCCATGCCAGCGGCAGCGGCAGGCCGCCGAAGCGGGAAATGGCGATGGTGAGCCAGTGCACGCCCGCGAAACACCAGCCGAAGCCGAAGGCCCAGCCGATATGGAACGAGGCTTTTACCGAGTCGGCGCGCAGCACCTGGTAGAACAGGGTCGCCAGCACGACGAGCTGGACCGGCCACCAGCCGAACGGCGCGAACGACAGCACGCCAAGGCCGCCGGCAACGGCGGCGATGATCATCCGGCTCCTGGTGCTGCGGGGAGGGGCGGGCGGTGCGCCAGGGGTGGCGCGGCGAAAACGCATCAGTCCTGCTCGTCGATGGCCGGTGGCAGTTTCTCGACTGTAAGCACGTGGATCTGGCGGGCATCGGCACGCAGGACTTCGAAGCGCAGGTTGTCGATGTCGAACACATCGCCTTTATGGGGCATGCGCGCCAGGTGCTTGGCCACGAAGCCGCCGATGGTGTCGACCTCGTCGTCCGGCAGGCTGGTATCGAGTTCCTCGTTGAACTGGTCGATTTCGGTCAGCGCCTTGACGCGCCAGCGCGGGCCGAGCTGGCCTTCGCGGATGGACAGGATGTTGTCTTCCTCTTCGTCGAAATCGTATTCGTCCTCGATGTCGCCGACGATCTGCTCGAGCACGTCCTCGATCGTGATCAGGCCGGCCACGCCGCTGTATTCGTCCACCACGATGGCCATGTGATTGTGGTTGGCGCGGAAGTCGCGCAGCAGCACGTTCAGGCGTTTCGATTCGGGAATGAAGATCGCCGGGCGCAGCATGTCGCGCACGTCGAACGATTCCTCGGCGTAATAGCGCAGCAGGTCTTTCGCCAGCAGGATGCCGACCACCTTGTCGCGCTCGCCCTCGATGGCGGGGAAGCGCGAGTGGGCGGTTTCCAGCACCAGCGGGATCCATTCCTCGATCGGCTTGGCCAGGTCGATCACGTCCATCTGCGAGCGCGGCACCATGATGTCGCGCGCGGACAGGTCCGAAACCTGGAAGACGCCTTCGATCATCGACAGGGCGTCGGCATCGATCAGGTTGCGTTCGTGGGCTTCGTGCAGCACTTCGAGGAGCTCGGAACGGTTTTCCGGCTCGGGGGAGATCAGGGCGGTAAGTCGCTCGAGAAGGGAGCGCGGCCTGGCGTCGCTCTTGAGGGGACGGTTGGAATTCACGTCACCCTTGGCGTTACGGTTGGAGTTTGCGTCGTTCCGCACGCTACGGTTGGGGTTCGCGTCATTCCTGACGCTACTAGAATGCTCTTGCATAGCAGGCATAAAGCCATTTGTTCTGAAGGGATACAGGATACACCAAAGAAGCGGCGGGGGCGGTTTTTATCAAATTGTCATCAGGCACTATGCCGCTGTCACAATCGTCTGGTAGGCTGGCGCCGGGAGGAATCATGGCGGTGCTGGAATACGGGTCGGATCAGAATGGATTGGTGTGCGGCTACCTGTTCGGGCGAGGCACACAGGCGGTGCCGATCGACGCCGCCGACGCTGCCGTATGGATGCGGCAAGGCAGCGGGCAGCCGGATGAATTCCTGTGGCTGCATTTCAACCTGGCCAATACAGCCAGCGAAAAGTGGCTGCGCGAACACGCCCGGCTGTCCGACGAGTTCTATGATTGCCTTCATGAAGGCTCGCGCTCGACCCGCATCGAGCAGGCCGACGACACGCTGGTGGCCGTGGTCAACGACGTGCTGCGCGATTTCTCGTTCGAACCGTCCGATATCGCCAGCCTGTACCTGTCGGTGGAGCGGCGGCTCGTCATCAGCGCGCGGCGCAGCCCGCTGCAGGCGGTGGAGCGGCTGCGCCAGGCGGTGCGGCGCGGCGAGCCGATCGTGTCCTCCGTGGTGCTGCTGACGCACCTGCTGCGCGACCAGGCCGACGTGCTGACGCGCATCGTGCGCGTGGCCACCGGCAAGGTCGACAACATCGAGGACAACCTGCTGTCCGGCCAGCTGAAGTTCAAGCGCGCCGACCTGGGTGCGTTGCGGCGCGTGCTGGTGCGGCTGCAGCGGCTGCTGGCGCCCGAACCCGCCGCCATGTTCCGGCTGCTGCAGCGCCCGCCGCTGTGGGTGACGGTGCAGGACCGGCAGGAGCTGCGCGAGGCCAGCGAGGAATTCGCGGTCACGCTGAACGACATCGCCACCTTGCAGGAACGCATCAAGCTGCTGCAGGAAGAGATCGCCGCGCTCGTCAACGAAGGCAACAACCGCAGCCTGTATACGCTGACGATCGTCACCGTGCTGGCGCTGCC
>DASVVD010001072.1:0-5483 GCA_036386715.1 Pseudoduganella sp. | reverse complement strand
GAAGCGCTCCACGATCACGCTGCGCGAGAACTTGCGCGCCGCGTCGAATGCGGCCGACACCTGTTCCGGCGTGGTGCACTGGGTGGTAACGCCCTTGCCCTGGTTGGCGTCCAGGGGCTTGACGGTCACGGTGCCACGCAGGCGGCGCGCCGCGCGCAGCGCTTCGTCGGCGCTCGTCACCAGGCTGCCGCCCGGTACCGGCACGCCGGCTTCCTTCAGCAAGGCCTTGGTCAGCTGCTTGTCGCTGGCGATGCGGCAGGCGATATTGCTTGCGTCGCCCGTCATCGTGGCCTGCAGCCGTTTCTGCCGGCTGCCCCAGCCCAGCTGGAACAGGTTGGCGTTTTCCGAGACACGGAAATAAGGCACGCGGCGGCGCCGCGCTGCCTTCAGCACGGCGGCCGTGCTGGTGCCGACCGCATTGCGCTCGGCCGTGCGGCGCAACGCGGCCAGTGGCTCTTCCAGCGTGAACTGCTCGCCGCGGGCCAGCGCGCCGACCAGGGCCAGCGCCAGGTCGAAGGCCTCCACCACGACGTCTTCATCGCGGTAGGCGCACACCACGCGGTATACGCCCGGCTTGCCCCGCACGCGGCGCGTGCGGCCGAAACCGGCCGGCGTGCCCGCCAGGCACTGCAGCTCCAGCGTCACGTGCTCGATGACGTGGCCCATGTAGGTACCGTCGCGCAGCCGCTCGGCGAAGCCACCATAGTGGCCGGGCGAACAGCGGTGCGCCATCAGGCTCGGCATCAGCGCCAGCAGCGCATCGGCAAAGCCGGGCAGGTCGTTCGAAGCAACGCCATGCAACGTTTCGAGATCCAGCACTGTCAGCAGGCAGGGCCTGCTCGCATACAGGTTGGGGCCGCGCAGCACGCGCTGGTCCAGGATGTTCATGACAGGGAAGTCCTCTTTGTAACGTTGCGAACGAAGTCAAGCAACGGCGCCGGCGTGGCGCGCGTGGCGTCGGGCGGCAACTGGTGCGGATGGTCGATTTCGCCGGACAGGGCGAAGCTGCTGCCGGCCGGCAGCAGGTGCAGGCGCACGTCGATCAGCTGCGGCGTGCCGCCGGTCGAAATGTCGGCCACGTTCGAGATCATGGTGCGGCCGTCGACCACGGTCACGCTGCCGGCGCCGATCACTTCGATGCCGACGCCGCGTTCCACCACCAGCGCCGTGTCCTCGTCGATGCCGATCCCGAGCAGGTAGGGGTTCTGGGCGACGATGGTGAGCAGCCGCGCCAGGCGGTGCCGTTCGCTGAAGTGCTGGTCGATCACCACGCGCTGCACGAAGCCCAGGCCGGCACCAAGGTTGACCGAGCCTTTTTCAGGCAGCAGGTCGGCCTTGCCGTCGGACAGCATGTGGCCGCACATCGCCGAGGCACCCGCACTGGTGCCGCCGATGCAGGCGCCGGCTTCCTTCAGCGCGCCATGCATCGCTTCATCGAGCAGGGTACCGCCGATCATGGCCAGCAGGCGCTTCTGGTCGCCGCCGGTCATCCAGATGCCCTGGCACTGGCGCACGCGCGCCGCCAGGGCGGGGTCGTTGGCGGTGGCGCGGTCCGGCAGGTCGACGCGGATCACGTCGCGTACGCCGAGATCGCGAAATACCACGTCGTAGCGTTCCCACATCTTGTCCGGCACCCGGCTGGCCGCCGTGATGACGGCGATCGTTGCCGTATTGCCGCCGGAAAGCTGGACAAAGCGCGACAGGATTTCCTTGCTGTTCTCATGGTCTTCATGGCCACCGACGATGACGAGGTGGCCATGCTGGCTGCGGTCGAAGTGTTCTTTGACGTGCTCAGTCATGCGTCACCTCCGCGCAGGGCATTTCCCGGTTACTGTGCATGCCCGTTTCGGTGCGGCTGATGGCGATCACGCCGACATCGATTTCCTTCGGCAGCAGCGCCACGCCGCGCTGCACCGCCTCGCCGACCGGCATGCCGCCGGCGATCCAGCCATAGACCGTATAGGCCAGCAGGTGACGCACGATGTGCTCGCCGATGCCGGTGACGGCCACGGCGCCGTCGGCCGCGGCATAGAAGCCGCTGCCGATGATCGGCGTGTCGCCGACGCGGCCCAGCAGCGACGGCGCCGAGCCGCCGGTGGAGCAGGCCACGGCGAAGTTGCCGGCCGCATCGCGCGCCACGGCGCCCACCGTATCGCACGGCGTGAATTCAGCGACGGACTCGTAATTCCAGTAGTCGGCAAAGGCGCGGTTGGCAACCCCCGGCGTGGCCGGTTCCTTGCCGCCCAGTGTGGCCAGCAGGCGCTCGTGTTTGGCGCGCTGGCGTTCGCTGATCGCGTGGTGCGCCTGGAAGCCGGCGATGCGCGCAAAGCGTTCGGCGCCTTCGCCGGCGAGCAGCCAGTGCGGCGTGCGCGCCACCGCCTGCGCCACCAGCACAGGGTTTTTGACGCGCTGGATGCAGGCGACAGCACCGAGCGTGCCTTGCGAATCCATCACGGACGCATCCATTTCGATGGTGCTGCCGTCGAGGCACAGCACCGAACCGCTGCCGGCGTTGTAGCGCCCGTCGTCTTCCAGCGCCACGACGGCGGCCACGGCGCCATCGAGCGCGCTGCCGCCGCCGGTCAGGCGGTCGAGCCCCGTGCTGGCAGCAAACCGGCAGCCGTCATCTTGGTCGCGGCTGCCACCTGCGCCGCCGTGGGTCACGACGGTCGCTTGCAGTTGTTCGGTCATGTTAGCTCTCAGTGCAAGGGTTTCGAGGCCTTCAGCCAGACGGCAGCGATGCGGTCCGCCTCGGCATAGGCCGGATTGTCGAGTTCTTCGCCGAACACATCGGGGTCGATTTCCTCGTAGTGCCAGTTCATCCCGGCCTGCGCCAGCAGCGGTTCGATGCGGCGCAGGAACGGATCGTCGTTGCGCGTCATGACCACGCCCGTGTAGAGCAGCAGGCTGCCGCCCGGCGCCAGGCGGCCCAGCGCCTGCTTCGTCAGCGCCAGCGACAGGCCCGCGCCCAGTTCTCCGCCGCCATGGCGATAGGCGCGTTCCGACTTGTCGAGCAGGTAGGGCGGATTGGAGATGATCAGGTCGAAATCGCCCGGTACGTCCTGCAGCAGGTTGCTGTGGCGGGCCGTCACGTTGGACAGGCCCGCCAGTGCGGCATTCACGCCGCACAGGTGCATGGCACGGGCGTTGATGTCCAGGGCGAGCACTTCGGCATCGCGATAGTGGTGCGCGACGGTCAGCGCGCCGGGTCCCGCACCGGCGCCCACGTCGGCCGCGCGCCGGACCGGGCGGCCGGCCGCCGCCATCACGGCCAGCTCGCTGCGCAGCGCACGGGCGAAGCGGTAGGTATCCGGGCCGAAGAACACGGCATCGCTTTCACTGGTGGGATACGCGGAATGGAAATACAGCTGCCCGTCCAGCGTGGAAGCGCGCAGCGTCGCGCGCCAGCCATCGCGGTGCGGCTGGGCGATGCCGGCGCGGACCATCAATGCCAGCAGCTCCGGCGAGAGGGCGTCAGCGTGGAAGGGCCGGCTCCAGCCGAAGATGTCGGCCAGGTCGCGCGCCCAGACGTGGTCGCTGCGGCCCTTGATGCGGCTGTGCGTCGCGGGGGTCACGGTGGTGAAGCGGTAGCCGGCCTCGCGCAGTGCGCGGCCCAGTTCCAGCAACGCCGCGCTATCGGGCGAGGACTGGGCACGGGAAGTGGTGGCAACGGCTATGGCAGGTTCGGAAAGATCGGCAGGAGCCGCCACGGCGGCCTCCTGGTTGGGCAGGCCGCTTGCGGTGACATTCATCATCGTATCCCCTCGTGTCGTTATGATAATAATCTGGTACGGATTGCGGTAGTCGGC
Organism: Pseudoduganella sp.; assembly: GCA_036386715.1. Lineage (GTDB taxonomy): Bacteria > Pseudomonadota > Gammaproteobacteria > Burkholderiales > Burkholderiaceae_D > Rugamonas. The sequence goes on along the minus strand of DASVVD010001072.1, from coordinate 1,674 downwards.
TTCGGTAATGCCTGCTGTAGCTTGCGCCGGCTTTTGCCGGCGCCCGCCTTACTCTTACTCTTACTCTTGCGCTTACTGTTACTGGTACAGGCGATTGAAAACCCGCGTGGCCATCAGGCCGGCGGAGGTGTGGTGCTGGTGCGGTGCCATCAGGCCGATCAGCAGCGCCATTGCCTCGTCCTTGCTGGAGGTGGCGGCCAGTTGGGCTTCCAGCAGGCGCAGTTCGCAGCCGATGCTCTCCCACGCATGCTCGTCGGCCGGGAAGGCGTGACGGATCACGCCGCGTGGCGCGGCATTGCGGGCCGGCGCCGAGTCGAACGTGTCGAGGCTGCGGCGCAGCGCGCGGTGGCTCGGTACGCGGGCGATCGTCGGCTCCGACCCGTCGCGCGGGGTAACGATCCAGTCTTCCAGCAACTGCTGCTCATAAGGGCTGAACACGCCGAACATCTCGGCCCGTTCGCCATGGATCAGCTTCCAGAAACGGCTGTTCCCGGCCGGTTCGCCGCGGCGGATCCAGCCTTGCTCTTCGAGCTTTTCCAGGAACTGCGGGATCTGCGCCGGTTCGGCCAGCCAGTCGTTGACGGTGCGGCCGCCAACGCGGCAATAGTCGGAATGCATGTTCTTGCCCACGGCCGCCTTCGATGCCAGCATCGCGACGGTTTCGCGCTCCAGGTCGAACGCGGCGATCGATTCCACGGTGCCGATGCCCAGGTCGTTCAGCCGGAAGCCGGCCGCGACACGGCGCAGGAAGGCGGCGCTGTCGCCGACGCGGGGCACCAGGCACTTCAGGGCTTCCAGCGCGGTATGGGCGTGACCGGTATCGGCATTGTCGACGGTGACATGCAGCGTGAAGTAGTACGGATCGATGCCCAGTTCGTTCAGTTCGTAGGACGTGATCAGCAGGTGCAGCGGCAGTTGCTCGTAGCCGAGGTTGTAGCCGACCAGTTCGGGCAGGAAGTCGTCGGCACCGGCCGCCAGGGCAAGCTGGATCGCGCCCTGCACGAAGTGGCGCTCCGGCAAACCCTGCCAGTGCTCGCAGCCATGCCGTTCGAGCAGCTGGCGGTAGATCGTGACGTGGTTCTTGTCCGGTACGCCGTTACCCAGTTCCTCGAGGTAGATACGGATCAGCGGCTGGTAATCCGGGTCCTGCCAGCGATCGAGCACGCCATACAGCCAGGCGCCGTCGACCAGTTTGGTCGGCGCCACCGCCTTCAGGAAAAACAGCGCCTGCGACCGCGTGCGGAAAAACCGTCGCGGCGCGCCGTTCTTGCGGGCCGCCAGGTAGGCGCGGTATTCGCTGCCGACAGCATCCGTGTGGGCGGAAATCCAGGCAGCCATCTCGTCGATGGTGGCCGGCAGGTCGCATGGCAGTGCCGCGGCCTCGTTCAGGCGGGCCTCGAGGTAATCTGCGGCAAGGGCCGGATCGGCCCCTTCGTGCAGGGCGTGGTACACCGCCTTGGCGCTGCTGCTGTCGATGGCGGTTGCGGGACGTTGGGCGAGGGCGGTAGTGGGCATTCTTGTCTCGTTATTGGAGCGGGATGGCTTGGACTGGTGCGACCAGCGCGTTGACGACGGCTAATACCGTTGTCATCCATATAACGAGTATGCTGTGCCGGTACCGGGCTGAGTAGCGGCAGGCATCCCGTGCCCGTGTAAGAGAGGGATTACAGATGT
>DASVVD010001071.1:0-5636 GCA_036386715.1 Pseudoduganella sp. | reverse complement strand
CGTTGCCGTATTCCTTGATGCACTTCTCCATCTCGGGGATGCAGGTCTTCGGGTCGACGCCCGGCGACTGCGGCAGCATCGCCACCGGCACGAAGTGGTCGGGGAACAGCCGGCTGACACGAAAGCACAGCTCGTTGCAGATCGCCGCCCAGGTGGCGCTGGTGTTGAAATCGCCGATGTGGTGCGCCATGAAGCTGGCGCGCGGCGAAAAGATCGTCAGGTCCGATCCGCGTTCCTTCATCAGCCGCAGCTGGTTGGTCTCGATCGTCTCGCGCAGTTCGTCGTCGGAAATCTTCAGGTCCGCCACGCGCGGGCCCAGTGCCGGCGTGTTCAGGTTGGCGACCTGCGCGTTGCGCCAGTCCTCCAGCGCTTTCGGCGCGGTCGTGTAGTGGCCGTGGCAGTCGATGATCAGCGGCTTTTTCATGGTGTCTTCCTCTTTCGTTATTCCGGTATCAGTACTTCGCCGCGCATGATCGGGCGGGCGGTGCGCAGCAGTGCCGCGCGGGTGACCTGCTGGCCGTCGACTTCCAGCTCGACGGAGAACTCGCCGGTCGGGTGTTCGACCGACACGGCCTTGACGGCGCCGGCCGGCACGCTGGCGATGCCCTGCGTGATCGAACCGTCCAGCACGCAGGCGGTCGCCACGGTGACCGCCGCCAGCACGCCGATCGAGTCGTGGCACACGTGCGGGATGAAGCAGCGCGTGGCGACCGCGCCGCCCTGCCGCGCCGGCGCCACGAGGCACATCTTCGGGTAGTTCTTCGCCTTCACGTTGCCCAGGCCCATCAGCGGGCCGCAGGCCAGGCGCAGCGCTTCGAGCTTTTCCTTCAGCGCCGCGTGGCCGTTCAGTGCCGCCGCGCTTTCATAGCCGGTAATGCCGAAGTCAAAGGCCCGCACCAGCACCATCGGCATGCCGTTGTCGATCAGCGTTGCCGCGACCGTGCCCAGGCCGGGCACGTCGACCGCGTCCAGCGCGCGCCCGCTCGGCAGCAGCGACGGGCACACCGAGCCGGCCGTATCGAGGAAATTGATGCTGACCGGGGCAGCGGTACCCGGCACGCCGTCGATGCGCGTGGTGCCCGTGTACTGCAGGCGGCCGCCCGGCGTGGGCACGGTGACATCGCACTGCATGCCGGTATTGAGCGTGAGGATGCGCGCGGTCGTGGTGCCGTCGCCGGGAGGCAGCAGGCCGCGTTCGAGCGCGAAAGGCAGCACGGCGGCCAGCATGTTGCCGCAGTTCGGCGTCACGTCCACCGTGTCGCCATCGGGCTGCAGCTGGGCGAACAGGAAATCGAGATCCACGCCCGGCGTGCTGCTGCGGCGCACGATGCCGACCTTGCTGGTCAGCGGATGCGCGCCGCCCAGGCCGTCGATCTGGCGCGGATCGGGCGAGCCCATCGCGGCGAGCAGCAGGCGGTCGCGCTGCGCCAAGTCGGCCGGCAGGTCGGATTCGACAAAGAACGGGCCGCGCGATGTGCCGCCGCGCATCAGCATGCAGGGCACGGCGCGCAGGTCGGAGGGAGCGTAGGCCATGGCGGGTTCCGTCGAGGATGGGTGAGTGGTCATGCCGGCCAGTATCGGCGGCGGCACCGGCGGCGTGGTTGCGTTGTGCCCGGCGTTTTGTTCTAATTCTCTTATTGCCTATATTTTGAACAGACCATGTCCTCCGTCAGCCTGCGTCACCTGCACGCGTTTTCCGTCGTCGCCGCCACCGGCGGCATCCGCCGCTCCTCCGATGCGCTGTTCCGGGCGTCGTCCGCCGTGGCACGCTCCGTCACGGCGCTCGAGGCAGGCCTGGGCGTGCTGCTGTTCGAGCGCAAGGGCCGCGGCATGCTGCTGACGGCGGCCGGCCAGCTGGCCAAGCTGCGTGCCGACCGCATCGAGGCGGAACTGCGCGATGTGCGCGACGATGCCGTGCGCATGCGCGACAGGGGCCGTGAAAGTGCCGGCGCGAAGACCGGCGGCACCAATGTGGGCGGCATCGAGGCATTGCTCAATGAACGCCGCCTGCAGGCCGCGGCGCTGCTGGCCGAAGTGCACCACATGCCCACCGTGGCACACACGATGGGCACGTCGCAGTCCGCCGTCAGCCAGGCGATCGCCCGGCTGGAAGACATGCTGGGCCAGCCATTGTTCCTGCGCACCGCGCACGGCATGGTGCCCACCGATGCGGGCCGCCGCTGGGTCGAACGCTTCGAACGGGTGCTGGCCGAGCTGCGCCACATCCCGGAAGATATCGCCGCGCTGGCCGGCGTGGTGGAAGGCGTGGTCACGGTCGGTGCGCTGCCGCTGGCGCGCTCGCAACTGCTGCCCGGCGCCATCGCGGCCGTGCTGCAGAAGCATCCGCGGCTGCGCATCCGTTCGCTGGAAAGCCCCTATGAGGAACTGACGGCCGGTCTGCTGTCGGGCCGGGTCGATTTCATCGTGGGCGCGCTGCGCGCCGGCGCCGGCGCCGCGTTCGAGGACCGCGTGCTGATCGAGGACCGCGTGGCGCTGGTGGCGCGCAGCGGCCACCCGCTGGCGGGCAGGCGGCAGGTGGGCGATGCCGACCTGGCCGGCTATCCATGGGTGCTGTCGCGCGCCGGCACGCCGCTGCGCGAGTCGCTGGAAGCGTTCTTCCGCGCCCGCGATGTGGCGCCGCCGCAGCCGGCGGTGGAAACCGGCGACCTGGCACTGCTGCGCGGCCTGCTGGTGGAAAGCGACATGCTGACGGTCCTTTCGGCCCACCAGCTGCACCATGAAATCGCCACGCAACAGCTGGCGGTCCTGCCCTACGACATGGCCGGACTGGAACGGCGCATCGGCCTGATCACCCGCCGCGGCGCCCACCTGTCGCCCGGCGCCAGCGCACTGCTGGGCGAGATCGATACCGTCAGCGCGCGCTGGCGCTGAGCCCGTGTAGCCCCGCCGCCTTTACATATTCTTACTTCTGACCAGCAGGCCGATAAGCAGATTGCAACGCTGCGGCAAGTAAAGGCAATACTTGCGGCAGCGCCAAAACGTACACTTGATTTGCGGTGATGCCTGATATTCACAAACGGCATTACCGGGCGGCTCATTCGCAGCCACGTGCGCCGCCGACACGAAAACAGGTGCTTACCGACTGGAGACTTAATGAATACCGTACAATCGCTCGACGTCCGGGCTACCATCAACGGCCGCGCCATGAGCGGCTACCAGTGGCTGCTGCTGGTCCTGTGCTTCCTCATCGTGGCGACCGACGGCATGGACGTTGCCATCATGGGCTTCCTGGCCCCCGCCATCACCAAGGAATGGGGTATTTCGAAAGCCGCGTTCGGCGTGGTGATGAGTGCCGCGCCGGTCGGCCTGGCGATCGGCGCGCTGCTGGTCGGCCCGCTGTCGGACCGCTACGGCCGCAAGAAGCTGCTGATGTCGTCGATCTTCTGGTTCGGCGCGTCCAGCCTGCTGTGCGGCTTCGCCAGCGATGTCGTTACCTTATCGGCCCTGCGTTTCCTGACCGGCCTGGGCCTCGGTGCGGCAATGCCGACCACGACCACGCTGCTGTCCGAATACCTGCCCGAGAAATCACGCAGTACGCTGCTGGCGGTGATGTTCACCGGCTTCAACCTGGGTTCCGCGCTGGTGGGCTTCGGCGCCGCTGCGATCCTGCCCGACTACGGCTGGCGCACGGTGCTGATGGTGGGTGGCGCGATCCCGCTGGCCTGCCTGCCCTTCTACCTGTGGCTGGTGCCGGAATCGACGCAGTTCCTGGTCACCCGTAAATTCCCGGCCGAGCGTATCGCCCGCACGCTGCGCCGCGTCTGCGGCAAGGACATTCCGCAGGCCACCGCCTACACCAACAGCGAACAGGCCGTGAAGGCCGGTGCGCCGGCCGGGGCGCTGCTGTCGCCGCAGTTCCGCAAGACCACGCTGTCGCTGTGGGCCACCTACTTCATGGGCCTGCTGGTGATCTACCTGCTGAGCGGCTGGCTGCCCACGCTGATCAAGGATGCCGGCCTGCCGATCGAGCGTGCCGCCAACATCACCGCGCTGTTCCAGCTGGGCGGCACCGTGGGTGCACTGTTCGTCGGCTACTTCATGGACCGCTGGCTGCCCAACAAGGTCATTGCAACGGCCTACATCGGCGGCGCCGCGTTCATCCTGCTGCTGGCCTCGGGCAGCGTGGAATCGGCGCTGTTCCCCATGTTCGTGCTGCTGGCCGGCTTCTGCATGAGCGGTGCCCAGACCGGCATGAACGCGTTCGCCCCGTCGTGCTATCCGACCGCGGTGCGCGCCACCGGCGTCAGCTGGATGCTCGGCATCGGCCGCTTCGGCAGCATCTCCGGCTCGTTCCTGGGCGGCATGCTGCTGACGATGGGCTGGGGCTTCTCGTCCGTCATCTCAATCCTTGCGATTCCGGCCACGCTGGCCGCCATCGCCATCATCGCGGCCACGCTGGGCCGGCGTCCGGCTCTTGCATGAGCCGGTGCCTGAACACCGCGTGGCCTGAACCCTTGTAATGGAATAAAACATCATGGCAAACATCATCGGCGCGATCGCGTCTTCCCACACCCCCACGATCGGCTTCGCGCTGGACGCGAACAAGCAGCATGACGCCGTCTGGGCACCGATCTTCAAGGCCTACGAACCGGTGCAGCAATGGCTGGCGGAAAAGAAGCCCGACGTGCTGCTGATGATCTTCAACGATCACGTGACCTCGTTCTTCTTCGACCATTACTCGGCGTTCGCGCTGGGCATCGGCACCGAATACAAGCCGGCCGACGAAGGCGGCGGCGCGCGCGACCTGCCGGCGATCGCCGGCCATGCCGCACTGTCGCAGCATATCGGCCAGTCGCTGATGGCCGACGAGTTCGACATGTCGTTCTTCCAGGACAAGCCGCTCGACCACGGCTGCTTCTCGCCGCTGTCGATCATGTGGCCGCACGATGGTGAAGGTGAAGGTAAAGGCGCATGGCCCGGCAGCATCGTGCCGCTGCAGGTGGGCGTGCTGCAGTTCCCGGTGCCGTCCGGCCGGCGCTGCTACAAGCTGGGCCAGGCGCTGCGCCGGGCGATCGAAAGCTTTCCGGAAGAGCTGAACGTGGCCATCGTTGCCACCGGTGGCCTGTCGCACCAGGTGCACGGCGAACGCGCCGGCTTCAACAACACCGAGTGGGACAGCCGCTTCCTCGACATGTTCGAGGGCGACCCGGAAGCGTTGCTGGACCTGACGCATGCCGACTTCGCTCGCCTGGGCGGCTGGGAAAGCGCCGAAGTGGTGATGTGGATGATCATGCGCGGCGCCATGGCCGGCAAGATCAACTGCCTGCACCGCGAGTACTACCTGCCGTCGATGACCGGCATCGCCGTGTCGATCTACGAAAACGCCGTGGCCGTCGATCCGGCGCTGCACCGGCGCGCCAACGAGCAACACCGCGAGCACATGGCGCACCAGACCGCCGGTGCCGAGGCACTGGAAGGCACCTACCCGTTCACGCTGGAGACCAGCGCGCGCGCCTACCGCATCAACAAGTACCTGCACCAGCTGATCAAGCCGGAATTCCGCGCCCGCTTCAAGGCCTCGCCGGAAGCGACGTACGACGACGCCGGCCTGACCGACGCCGAGCGCGCGATGATCGGCGCGCGCGACTGGCAGGCGATGATCCGCTACGGCGTGA
>DASVVD010001070.1:0-3142 GCA_036386715.1 Pseudoduganella sp. | reverse complement strand
TACAATACTGTCGGACACCGGCACTGTGCCGGCTCCTTTTCTACCCTCGCAGAATAGCAGTGCAAGGCGCCAGCGGCGGCGCCGAGCAGGCCGGGAAACCGGCTTCTTTTCGGCAGATGGAATCCCCGGCCGCGAACCGATAATGCCAGTCAGGCCCGCTGTATCCGGGCTGCCGACACCAACGTTCCCGGAAAACACCCATGGCCGCAGCCGCCGAAACACTCGACATCGACGCCCCCGCCGCCGGCGACGCGCGTCTCCCGTTCTACAAGACCCCGATGGGCAAGAACATCATCCGCGGCGGCGCCGTGGCCGCCGTGCTGGCGCTGATCGTGATGGTCTGGCTGTGGCAGAGCAAGCCGGAATACCGCGTGCTCTTCGCCAATTTCTCCGATCGCGACGGCGGCGCCATCACCGCGGCACTGGACCAGATGCAGGTACCTTACCGCTTCAGCGAAGGCGGCAATGCGATCATGATCCCCGAGGACCGCGTGCACAATGTGCGCCTGACGCTGGCGTCGCAGGGCTTGCCGAAAGGCGGCAACGTGGGCTTCGAGCTGATGGAAAACCAGAAGCTCGGGGTGTCGCAGTTCCTCGAACAGGTGAACTACCAGCGCGCCCTGGAAGGCGAACTGGCCAAGTCGATCGAATCGCTGGGCAGCGTGCAGAGTTCGCGCGTGCACCTGGCGATGCCGAAACCTTCGGTGTTCGTGCGCGAGCAGCAGCACCCCACCGCCTCGGTGGTGCTGACGCTGCACCCGAACCGTTCGATCGACCCTGGCCAGGTCAGCGCCATCGTGCACCTGGTGGCCTCCAGCGTGCCGGACCTGATGCCGGCCAGCGTCACCGTGGTCGACCAGCAGGGCAACCTGCTGTCGGACCAGAACAAGGACAGCAAGAGCGCGATCAAGAGCCTCGACGCCACCCAGCTGAAATACGTGCAGGAGCTGCAGAACCAGATCATCAAGCAGGTCGAGAACATCGTCAAGCCGATCGTCGGCGACCAGAACGTGCGTGCCGAGGCCGTGGCCGACGTGGATTTTTCCGCCATCGAGCAGGCCGCCGAGTCGTTCAAGCCGAATTCGCAGCCGGCACCGTCGGCGATCCGCAGCCAGCAGAGCAGCGAAACCAACGGCAACCCGAACGCCAATCCGAACGGCGTGCCGGGTGCGCTGTCGAACCAGCCGCCCGGCGTTGCCACCGCCCCGCTGGCCACGACCCCGCCCGGCGAGGCAGTGCCACCGGGCACGGTTCCGGCCGGTGCCGGCGGGGCCGGCACGCTGCCGGGCCACAAGGAATCGACCACCAACTACGAAGTGGACAAGACCGTTCGCTACGAACAGAAAGCCATCGCCGGCCTGAAGCGGATGACGGTCGGCGTGGTGGTCAATTACCGCCGTATCGGCGACGCGACCGGCAAGGTCACCGTGCGGCCCCTGAGCGCCGAGGAAATGGCCAAGATCAACAGCCTGGTGCGCGAAGCGATGGGTTTCAGCCAGGACCGCGGCGACTCCGTCAGCGTGGCCAACGTGCCGTTCGACGGCATCGACAAGCCGGCCGATCCGGTGCTCGACTGGTGGCGCGACCCGGCCAACCTGCCGCTGGCGGCCGAGATCGCCAAGTTCGCGATCGTGGCGCTGATCCTGCTGTACATCCTGCTGCGCGTGGTGCGCCCGATGATGCGGCCGGTCTTCAAGAAAATCGACGAGATCAACGCGCCCGAACCCGAGCCCGAAGAGGAGATCGTGTTCGAGCCGCCCGGCCCGACCGAAGAGGAAATCCGCGCGCAGGAACTGGCGGCAATGGAAGAAAGCACGGCGCGCACTTACCGCGACAACCTGGCCCTCGCCAAGAAACTGGCCAACGAGGACCCGCGCATCGTCGCCAACGTGATCAAGGCATGGATAGGCAACAATGACTGAGAATACCGGACTGCAAAAGGCAGCGATCCTGATGCTGGCGATGGGCGAAGCCGAAGCCGCGGAAGTGATGAAATTCCTGGGCCCGCGCGAGGTGCTCAAGCTGGGCGCGGCCATGGCCACGATGAAGAACGTGCCGCACGAGCAGGTGGTCGATGTGCTGGACGGCTTCCGCGACGAGGTGGCCGCCGCGTCCACCGTGGGCCTGGACTCCGACGAATACATCCGCCAGGTGCTGACCAAGGCGCTGGGCGACGACAAGGCGTCGGTGCTGCTGTCGCGCATCCTGGGCGGCAAGGACGCGTCCGGCATCGAGAGCCTGAAGTGGATGGACTCGCAATCGGTGGCTGAACTGATCCGTAACGAGCACCCGCAGATCATCGCCACCATCCTGGTGCACCTGGAGCGCGACCAGGCTTGTGAAATTCTGGGACACTTTACAGACCGCTTGCGCAATGACGCGGTGCTGCGCATCGCCACGCTCGATGGCGTGCAGCCGGCCGCCTTGCGCGAGCTGAACGACGTGCTGACCAAGCTGCTGTCGGGCAACGAGAACATCAAGAAATCCACGCTGGGCGGCGTGCGCACCGCGGCCGAGATCCTGAACTTCATGAGCGGCGAGCAGGAAAATTCCGTCATGGAGAACATCAAGAACTACGACAACGACATGGCGCAGAAGATCATGGACGAGATGTTCGTGTTCGACAACCTGATCGAGATCGACGACCGCGGCATCCAGCTGCTGCTGCGCGAAGTGCAGTCGGAAATGCTGATCATCGCGCTCAAGGGCGCCTCGCAGGAACTGCGCGACAAGATCTTCAAGAACATGTCGGCGCGCGCCAGCGAAATGATGCGCGAAGACCTGGAATCGAAAGGGCCGGTGCGCCTGTCGGAAGTGGAAACGCAGCAAAAGGGCATCCTGCAGATCGTGCGGCGCCTGTCCGACGAAGGGCAGATCGTGCTGGGCGGCAAGGGCGAGGATTCGTTCATCTGATGTGTTCTCAAAACCAGTTGTCGAAGAGGTAACGCTTGGCCAATTTTCCAAAAGATGCGCAACCGGCATTTCAACGGTGGGAACTGAAATCGTTCGGCGACGACCGTCCGAGCGCGGTGGCCAGGCGCCCCGCCGCCGCCGCACCGGTCGAACCGGTCATGCTGCTGCCGTCCGACGAGGAACTGGCCGCCATCCGCGAACAGGCGCGCGCCGCCGGCCACGAAGAGGG
>DASVVD010001069.1:0-7291 GCA_036386715.1 Pseudoduganella sp. | reverse complement strand
CGGAAGGACGATATCTGCATGTTAAACTTTTGCCTAATATTAACTGAAACGAACCCAGCATATGAACGTAGTCATTCTCGCCGCCGGCATGGGCAAGCGCATGCAATCGGCCTTGCCGAAGGTGCTGCACCCGCTGGCCGGCAAGCCGCTGCTGTCGCACGTGATCGACGCGGCGCGCACGCTTGCACCGGCCAAATTATGTGTGATTTACGGGCATGGCGGCGCCACGGTGCTGTCCGCCCTCGAAGCGCAGAAGGCGCGCGGCGGCATGGAAATCTCCGCCGCGCTGCAGGAACCGCAACTGGGTACCGGCCATGCCGTGATGCAGGCGCTGCCCATGCTCGATGATGCGGTGCCCACGCTGGTGCTGTATGGCGACGTGCCGCTGACCTCCCCCGCCTCGCTGCAGCGCCTGGTCGACGCGGCCGGCAGCGACAAGCTCGGCATCCTCACGGTGGTGCAGGACGATCCGTTCGGCCTGGGCCGCATCGTGCGGGAAGGTGGGGAAATGAGCGGCCGCATCGTGCGCATCGTCGAGGAAAAGGATGCCACGCCGGCGGAACGCGCGATCAGGGAAATCAATTCCGGCATCATGTGCATTCCGACCGGCCGCCTGAAAACCTGGCTGGCATCGCTGCAAAACAATAACGCGCAAGGCGAGTACTACCTGACGGACATCGTCGCGCGTGCCGTGGCCGATGGCGTCGACGTGGTGGCGGCCCACCCGGCAGCCGAGTGGGAAGTGCTGGGCGTGAACAGCAAGGTGCAACTGGCGCAGCTGGAACGCATCCACCAGAACAACCTGGCGCTGGCGCTGCTGGAAAAAGGTGTGACCGTGATGGACCCGGCCCGCATCGACATCCGCGGCGAACTGGTATGCGGCCGCGACGTGACGATCGACGTCGGTTGCGTCTTCGAAGGTAAAGTGACCCTGGCCGATGGCGTGACGGTCGGCGCCCACAGTGTGATCGTCAACGCCTCGATCGAAGCCGGCGCGCAGGTCAAGCCGTTCTGCCATATCGAGGAAGCGGTGGTGGGCCCGAAATCGGTGATCGGCCCGTACGCGCGGCTGCGCCCGGGCACGAAGCTGGGCGAGGACGTCCATGTCGGCAACTTCGTCGAGATCAAGAACAGCCAGGTGGCCGCGCACAGCAAGGCCAATCATCTGGCCTACGTGGGCGATGCCGACGTGGGCTCGCGCGTGAACATCGGCGCCGGCGTCATCACCTGCAACTACGACGGCGCCAACAAGTTCCGCACCACGATCGAGGACGATGCCTTCATCGGCAGCGACAGCCAGCTGGTGGCACCGGTCACCGTGGGCGCGGGCGCCACGATCGGTGCCGGCACCACGCTGACCAAGAACGCGCCGGCCGGCAAGCTGACGATTTCACGCCCCAAGCAGCTGACCATCGACGGCTGGCAGCGCCCGGTCAAAGTGAAGAAATAAGCCGTTCCGCAGCAGGCGATCCGGAAGCAATCTCCGCAGCAAGCAACGCTTCCCTGCGCCCTGCCGCGAACCGCACCAGGTCGGGGAAGAAGCGCTCGAACCCTTCGGCGATGGCGTCGCGGTGCCGCACCAGGTCCTGCACGCCGTCGCGCAGCAGCTCGCCGTTGCGGCTCAGGCGGCGCGATATCCGATCGATGGTGCCTGCCACGCCGTCGAACCTGGCATACCCGCCCAGCCAGTCCTGCCCCACCAGGTAAGGCAGCATCTCGCGCAGCCGCGGCGGCAGCCGGGGTTCGTGCGCCGCCAGGGCGCGGTAGAAGCGGGCAATCAGTTCTTCACGCGGCACGTCGCACCAGCGGTGCCAGTGCCGGCTCAATTCGTGGTCGTAGAACACGTCCAGCACGATGCCGGCATAACGGCGCCGGCCCTCCCCGAACAGTTCTTTCGATGCCAGCACCGCCGGATGGCGGTCGGTATAGCTGTCGACATACCGGTGCAGCATGATTTCACGGGCGATCCCGGGCGGATAGGCGGCGATATCGCCGGCCTTGACGAAGTCGCCCAGCATGGCGCCAACCATCGCCGCGTCGTCGTGCCGGGCCAGGTACACATGGGCAAGGTAGTTCATGCGGCCATTCTAGCTGCTGCCGGCAAGCGCTGCTGTGGACAACCGTGTGCACAAGACCCTGCATATCCCGTGGACAGCCGGTGTAGAAGTCCAGGCAGGAACTGGAACGGGCCAGGCATGCCGCCCTGCTCGGCCATTGGGGATAAGGTTGTTGGCAAGTACAGGAAAAGGTCGGGATAAGCCGTGCACAAGCCTGTATGACGTCGGATCGCCTGGTTGGGCGGTCTATCGGTCCCTGGATAACTTTGTGGAAAACCGGCGGTAAAACATGTGGACAGGCCGTTTCGCAAGCCATTTCCCTGCCGCGGTGCCTGCTGTCTGGGCAGCAAGCGGTATTCGTCACCTTGATACGCTCGCGGCGGTGGCCCGGCATCCTGCCGGTGCATAAGCACCCATTTATACACAGCGCAATCGCGCGCATGGATATTTGCCCCAGGTCGTGCCAGCCATTGCAGCACCTGCCCTGCACCGTGGCCTGCCCTCGCGAAACGTGCCTGCACAGCTGTGAACAATTATGTGGAAAACATTGTGGTCAACCCGGTATAAGCTGGCGATAACCCGGCCTTTTACAGTGGAAAAGCCCGTGGACAAGCAGGTGCGAAACCGGTGGAGAGCCTGTGGATGAGTGTGGATAAGTATCGCTGCGCGTGCCGGGTCAGATGGCGATGCGGGTTTCGAACCTGCTGCGGAATGTGGAGAAATAGGCCTTCACATTGCGTACGTTGGCATGGCTGGTGAACAGTCGGTGCGCCAGGGCGTGGTAGGCCGGCATGTCTTCGACCTGCACCACGAGCACGAAATCCGGTCCGGGCGACACCCGGTAGCACTGCAATACAGCACTTTCCAGCGCCACCAGCGCTTCGAATCCGGCCATGTGGTCGGCGGCCTGCACGTCGAGCGTGATCTCGACGATGGCCGTCAGCCGCGTGCCCACCTTGTCCGGCGCCACGATCGCGACCTGGCGCTCGATGACGCCGGCGTCGCGCAGCGCCTTCACGCGGCGCAGGCAGGTGGGCGCGGACACATGCACCAGTTGCGCCAGTTCGGCGTTGGTAATGGCCGCGTTGTCCTGCAGCGCATTGAGGATGCGCCGGTCCAGTTCATCCAGGGTAATTTCCATCAAATCTTTCCTAATGCGTGATTTGTTAATCAGAATCAATATTCAAGGCCAAGGAAATGAAATTTCGTTAAAAAAATTCAGGATTTATGAATTAAAACATCATGAAGTTTGTATTGCGAAATATTATTTCATTTCAGTTGAGAATAAGTAAGCATATTTCCACAGGCACGTTCTACGATGGCCGCATATCAACGAATACTGTAGAGGTCACCATGTGCGGCATCGTCGGCGCGGTAGCGCAACGTAACATCACCCCGATCCTGATCGAAGGCCTGAAGCGCCTCGAATACCGCGGCTACGATTCCTGCGGCGTGGCACTGCACGCCAATGGCAGCCTGCAGCGTTCGCGCAGCACGTCGCGCGTGGCGGAACTGGAAAAACAGCTGCAGGAAGTCGGCCTGCAAGGTTTTACGGGCATCGCGCACACCCGCTGGGCCACGCACGGCGCGCCGGCATCGCACAACGCGCACCCGCATTTCTCGCCGACGTCCGATAACGCCCGCATCGCGCTGGTCCACAACGGCATCATCGAGAACCACGACGAGCTGCGCGCCGAGCTGACGGCGCTGGGCTATGTGTTCCAGAGCCAGACCGATACCGAAGTGATCGCCCACCTGGTGGACCACCTGTACACCGGCGACCTGTTCGAGACCGTGCAGGTGGCGGTCAAGCGCCTGCATGGTGCGTATGCGATCGCCGTGTTCGCGCGCGAGGAACCGCACCGCGTGGTGGCAGCGCGCCAGGGTTCGCCGCTGATCGTGGGCCTGGGCAAGGGCGAGAACTTCGTGGCGTCCGACGCGATGGCGCTGGCCGGCACCACCGACCAGATCATCTACCTGGAAGAAGGCGACGTGGTCGACCTGCAGCTGGGCCGCGCCTGGATCGTCGACGTCAACGGCAAGCAGGTGCAGCGCGAAGTGAAGACCGTGCACGCACACACTGGCGCGGCCGAGCTGGGCCCGTACCGCCACTACATGCAGAAGGAAATCTTCGAGCAGCCGCGCGTGGTGGGCGACACGCTGGAGGGCGTGACGGGCATCATGCCGGAACTGTTCGGCGACGGCGCCTATAAAGTCTTCAAGCAGATCGACCGGGTGCTGATCCTGGCCTGCGGCACCAGCTATTACTCGGGCCTGACGGCCAAGTACTGGATCGAATCGATCGCCAAGGTGCCGGTCAGCGTGGAAATCGCCAGCGAATACCGCTACCGCGACAGCGTGCCGCACCCGGATACGCTGGTGGTCACCATCTCGCAGTCCGGCGAAACGGCCGACACGATCGCCGCGCTGAAGCACGCCCGCTCGCTGGGCATGGAAAACACGCTGACGATCTGCAACGTGGCCACCAGCGCCATGGTGCGCGAATGCAAGCTGGCCTACATCACCCGCGCCGGCGTCGAAGTGGGCGTGGCGTCCACCAAGGCCTTCACCACCCAGCTGGCCGCGCTGTTCCTGCTGACCCTGTCGCTGGCGCAGGTCAACGGCCGGCTGCCGGACGAGGAAGAAACCGCGCACCTGAAGGCGATGCGCCACCTGCCTTCGGCGATCACGGCCGTGCTGGCCCTGGAGCCGCAGATCATCGCCTGGGCCGAGGATTTCGCCCGCAAGGAAAACGCGCTGTTCCTGGGCCGCGGCATGCACTACCCGATCGCGCTGGAAGGCGCGCTGAAGCTGAAGGAAATCTCGTACATCCACGCCGAAGCCTACCCGGCAGGCGAACTGAAGCACGGCCCGCTGGCGCTGGTGACCGAGGAAATGCCGGTCGTCACGATCGCCCCGAACGATGCGCTGATCGAAAAGCTGAAGTCGAACATGCAGGAAGTGCGCGCCCGCGGCGGCCAGCTGTACGTGTTCGCCGACGTCGACTCGCGCATCACCTCCGGCGAAGGCGTGCACGTGATCCGCATGCCGGAACACTACGGCGTACTGTCGCCGATCCTGCACGTGGTGTCGCTGCAGCTGCTGGCGTATCACACTGCGCTGGCCCGGGGGACCGATGTGGACAAGCCACGGAATCTGGCGAAGTCGGTGACCGTGGAGTAAGGTTGGCTTTTGTACCAGCTGCAACAACGCCATCTTCGGGTGGCGTTTCTATTTTCACGCCATGACATGTCTTGTCGGCCAAAGCCAATTCCTGGACACAGGCGCATGCAATAGCTGGGCAGAGTATAATTCCCAGCAGCAATGCCCATGACGATTCCATGCACACTCCCATGACTGCCGTGTTCCGCGGTCAATGATCACCCAGCGCAGTATGCATGATTGAGAAAATACTAACCCTTCGTGTCGACACCGAATTCGATGTGATCGTCGCGCGGCAGCGCGCGCGACAGATTGCTGCCGCCTGCAATTTCAGCTCCGTAGACCAGGCACGTATCGGCACCGTGGTGTCCGAACTGGCTCGTAACATCATCAACTACGCTGGTGCAGGATCCGTTTCATTTGCCGCCGAGGGCACTGCCGCTCCTCAGAAATTATCAATTACCCTGGAAGACCAGGGGCCCGGGATCGCCGGGATCGAGCAGATACTTTCAGGGCGTTACCGCTCGACATCCGGCATGGGCCTGGGCATTTTGTCAGCGCGGCGCCTGATGGAAAGTTTTGAGATCACCAGCAGCGCGGCAGGCACCCGGATTACAGTCGGCAAGCAGTTTCCGGCGCAAATGACCTTCGTGAGTGCCGCCGCCTTCGGCGCCATCGTTGCGCAGTTCGATACCTTGTCCAATCACGCGGCCTTGTCGGAAGCGCGGCACCAGAACCGCGAGTTGACCGATGCTTTGAACGCCCTGCAGGCGCGGCAAGAGGAACTGCTGTTGGTCACGACCCGTCTGGAAGAAAGAAACCGAAATATCGAAGCGCTCAACGACCTGCTCGACGACAAGGCCGAGGCACTGCAGCAAGCCGACCGCAGCAAGGACGAGTTCCTCGCCACCCTCAGCCACGAACTGCGCGGCCCCCTGTCGGCCGCAGGCATGGCCGCCACGCTGCTCAAGCCGGCAAATGTGACCCCTGAGCGGGCCAACCAGATGGGTGAATTGATCAGCCGCCAGGTCGATCACATGAGCAGGCTGGTCGAAGACCTGCTGGACGTCTCCCGTGTCAGCCGTGGCCTGGTGCAGCTGGAGAAGGCACCCGTGGCACTGGCCGGGATCGTGGACGCGGCGGTCGAGCAAATGCAGTCTGCGGCCGACTTGAAGCAGCACCGCATCGAACTGGCACTCGGAGACACCAGCCTGCTGGTGCTGGGCGACCGCACGCGCCTGGTTCAAGTGTTGAGCAACCTTCTCAGCAACGCCATCCGCTATACCGGTAACGGTGGCTTGATCCGTATTGGGTTGGAAAATCGCGGGCCGATGGCGCAGCTGCGTGTCTCGGACAACGGTAGAGGCATTGGCCAGGAACTCATGCCTCGTCTTTTCGACCTCTATGTGCAGGCTGAGCTCTCATCCGACCGCACCGGAGGCGGCTTGGGCCTTGGTTTGGCCCTGGTAAAAAACCTCGTCGAAGCGCATCAGGGAAGCGTGACTGTTCATAGCGCGGGCGAGGGGCAAGGTAGCACGTTCACCGTGCTATTGCCTCTGCACGTCGCGCCGGCTTCGATCAACGCTCCCCCCTGAGCGTGTAGATCGGCTTCTCCGCTTCCCCTTTCTCCACCATCGCCAGGAAACGCTGCAGTTTCGTGCGCTCGTCGTCGTCCTTTGTGGATGACACGAGGTTGCGCAGGATGGTGGCATGGGCCGTCTGCAGCGCCTGCGCCGCCGGCACGGCGATGTCCGGTTTCACGCCGACGTGCTCCCAGTTGGTCTTGGTAACGAAATTGGTCGTGCGCGCGGTCGGGATTGCGACCACGATGCTGTGCCCCACGCTGAACAGGCTCACGGGATTGGCGCCGCCGCCGGTGGTTTCGCCGACCAGCGTCCCGCGCTTCTGCGCCTGGAAACTATAGGCGCAGTCCTCCCCGCCGGAAAACGTGCGGGCCGAGGTCAGCACGTACACGGGCTTGTCGTAGCGCTGTGCCACCGTCGCCACGGTCCAGAACTGCCGCGTCGTATCGTCCGGGCGATCGTAGATGTCGATCAGGTGACGCACGTCGC
>DASVVD010001068.1:0-4633 GCA_036386715.1 Pseudoduganella sp. | reverse complement strand
CACGATTTGTTCATGCGTGCCCGCTCGCTCGTGCTGGTCGATGACGAGGCCAGTACCGGCACCACGTTCCGCAACCTGGCCGCCGCCTGCCGCACGCTTAATCCGTCGCTGGCGCACGTGCACCTGGCCACGCTGACCAATTTCATGGGCGCACAGGCCGCCGATGCGCTCGCCGGCGGCATCGGCCTGCCGGTGTCGCACGGCGCCGCGCTGCACGGCAGTTTCGAATTCGTGGCGGGCCAGAGCTTTCCCGAAGCAGGAACGGCGCAGGTGGTCGGCGCGGCAGGCGGCGTTGCTGTCGGCAGTGCGTTCGGCCGCGCGGGCCTGGCGCGGGCGTTGACCGTCCCGGAACAAGCCGTCGAGGCGCTGGCCTCGGCGGTCGGTCCCGGAGAGCGCGTGCTGGTGTTGGGCACGGGCGAATTCATGCACCCGCCGTTCCTGCTGGCGCGTGCGCTGGAACGGCGCGGCATCGACGTCTGCGTGCAGTCGACCACCCGCTCGCCGATCCTGACATGGGGCGCGATCGGCAGCCGGCTGGCATTTGCCGACAACTACGGAGAAGGGATCGCCAATTACGTCTACAACGTGCTGCCCGGGCAGTATGCGCACGTGTTCATCTGCCATGAAACCCCGGCGGGCGAGGCGCTGCGCGACCTGGCCCGCCAGGTCGAGGGCCGGCTGGTGCATTTCCACTCCGAACACCGGGTCGATGGGCTGTCCGACCGCATGAAGGAGGGCGTGGCGGCATGAACAAATTCCTGTTCGTCGACCTGGACGACACGCTGTTCCATTCCTTGCGCAAGTGCGATGCACGCGATGTGCTGCAACCGATCGCGTTCCTGAAGGACGGCTCGGCGAATTCATACACCAACGGACGGCAGCGTGCCTTTCTCGGCATGGTCAGCCAGGGCATGACGCTGATCCCGACCACGGCGCGCGACCGCGACGGGCTGGCGCGGGTGGATTACCCGTTCACGCACTACCGGATCATCAACTTCGGCGGCATCATCCTGGCACCCGACGGCACGCCCGACCCGGTGTGGCTGGCGCGCATGCGCGACGACATGGCCGCGGCCTTGCCGGGCCTGCGCCAGGCGCTTGCCGCCATCGACGATCATGCGCGCCGCGCCGGCATGCCGGCACGGGCGCGGCTGGTGGAAGACCTCGGCCTGCCGTTCTACGTCAACGTCAAGGACCCGGACCGGGACATGGCACGGCTCGACGCGATCGAAAGCGAAGCCGTGGCGCCGTGGCTGGCCGCGCAGGGCGGCGATTTCTGCCTGCACCGCAACGGCAACAACCTGGCGGTGCTGCCGAAGCAGCTCAACAAGGCGCGCGCGGTCGAATACCTGCAGGCCCGCCTGCGCGACGCGCATGGCGAGATCATGACGTTCGGCATGGGCGACAGCCGCTCGGATGCCCGCTTCATGGCCGCCTGCGATTACGCCATCATCCCGAACGGCACCCAGCTGTCGGCCCTGACGGTGGGCGCATTATGAACATTGCCAGTGCGGGCGCATCCGGCCAGGCCGGGCAATTCTCGGGCAGCTACCGGCAGGGCGAGGTGCAATTCCTGCTCAAGCGCCTGGCCGGGCGTACCTTCGTGTCGGTACAGGAAAAGGAAGCCCTGATCGCTTCGGGCCGCAGGCACTACAGCGAAATGCTGTCGGCCGAGGCGCCGCCGTCGCACCGGCATCAGGCCTTGTTCGACGCGGCATGCCATGCCAATCGTGGCCGGATGGCGGCCGATTGCCTGCGCCTGGCCCAGTTGATCGCCGCGCGCCGTGCCGGCCCGATCACGCTGGTATCGCTGGCGCGGGCCGGCACCCCGGTCGGCGTGATCGTCAAGCGCCTGCTGGAAGGGCCACTGCGGCGCCAGGTCGTGCATTACTCGGTATCGATCATCCGCGACCGGGGCATCGACGGCGTTGCGCTGCGCACCATCGTGGCACGGCATGCGCCGGCGTCGATCGTGTTCGTCGATGGCTGGACCGGCAAGGGCGTGATCGCCCGCGAGCTGGAACGGTCGGTCGGCCTGTTCAATGCGCGCCATGGCGTGCAGATCGACAGCGGCCTGTTCGTGCTGTCGGACCTGGCCGGGGCTGCGGCCTGCGCCAGCTCGGCGGACGATTACCTGATCCCGTCGAGCATCCTGAACGCCACCGTCTCGGGGCTGGTCAGCCGTACCGTGGTCAATGGCGACATCGGGCCGGAAGATTACCACGGCTGCCTGGTGTACGAGGAACTGGCCGGGCATGACCGGTCGCGCAGCTTTGCCGACGATATCGTGGCCGCCGCCCTGGAAATCGCCATGGCCGGCATACCTGCTGATCTGTCCATTGCGGTGCCTCTCGACAGGGAGCGTGCCGCGGCCACGTCGCGCGCATGCCTGGCCGCGCTGGCACGGCGCTACGACATCGCCGACGTCAACCTGATCAAGCCCGGCATCGGCGAAGCCACGCGGGTCCTGCTGCGCCGCGTGCCACGGATGCTGCTCCTGCGCGACCGCGATGCGGCCGACGTGGCGCACCTGGTTTTGCTTGCGCAGGAAAAAGAAGTACCGGTCGTGGTCGACCGGTCGTTGCCCTACCAGGGCGTTTCACTGATCGAAAGAGGCAGCGATGCATGACAAACCCATAGGCGCATCGCTGTATGTGCCGGCGACGCACAAGCACCTGCTCGATATCGCCAACGGCGAACGGATGGCAGCGCTCCGGTCGGTGATCTTCTGCACCGAGGATGCGGTGGCGGAACGCGACCTGGAAGGGGCGCTGGCCAGCCTGGCCGCCGTGCTGGAACAGATGCACGCGCCCGGCCGGCTCGACCGTTTCGTGCGGGTGCGCAACGCCGGCGTGCTGCGGCGCGTGCTGGCGATGCCGGGTGCCGCGAAGCTGACCGGTTTCGTGATTCCCAAGGCCACGCGCGACAACCTCGACGATTACCTGGGGCCGCTGGCCGATACCCGCCACCTGCTGATGCCCACGCTGGAAACGGCCGAAGTGTTCGACCCGGCGGAAATGCGCGCGCTGCGTGTGCGCCTGGCGGCGCCGGACGTGGCGCACCGCATCCTGGCGCTGCGGATCGGCGGCAACGACCTGCTGGCGCTGCTGGGGCTGCGCCGGCCGCGCGACATGACGATCTACCATTCGCCGCTCGGTCCCGTGATCGCCGGCCTGGTGACGACGTTCCGGCCGCATGGCTTCCGCCTGACGTCCCCCGTGTTCGAACACCTGGACTGCCCGGCGCTGATGGCGCAGGAAGTGCAGCAGGACATTGCCTACGGCATGGTGGGCAAGACCGCGATCCACCCGTCGCAGATCGAGCTGATCGAACAGCATTTCCGTGTGCAACCCACCGAAGTGGCCATGGCGCAGCGCATCCTGGACCGCGATGCCCCGGCCGTGTTCAAGATGAACGAGTCGATGTGCGAAGTCGCCACGCATCGCAGCTGGGCCAACGCGGTGATTGCCCGCGCCCGGCACTTCGGTACGCACGTCGCCACCGCGGGGCTTGCCGAGGCGTCGGGTGCCGCCGGCCACGCCGGTGTCTTCCGGAATGCACTCGATGGTTCTGTTTTTACGAAGTGAAGTTCAAATAATCTTCTATTTTTCTAATCGCGGGTTTTCTCTACACTGTTCGACATCGATCAATATGGAAAGAAGACTCCGATGAAGCATTTCAGGATCTCATTTTTGGTAACGTTCATCTGCCTGGTGGTCGCCGGGTGGTGGGGCTACCGCAACGCAGGCATCACCGGCGCGTTGTCCGCGCTGGGTGTCGCCATCATTCTGGCCGTGATGGAAATTTCGCTGTCGTTCGACAACGCGGTGGTCAACGCCTCGGTGCTCAAGACCTGGGACGATTTCTGGCGCAAGCTGTTCCTGGGCGTGGGCATCATCATCGCCGTGTTCGGCATGCGGCTGCTGTTCCCGCTGGTGATCGTGGCGGTGGCGGCCGATATCGGCATCACCGACGTGTGGACGCTGGCACTGAACAACCCGGACGAGTATTCGCGCCACCTGACCGAGCACCATGCCGAAGTGGCGGCGTTCGGCGGCATCTTCCTGCTGATGGTGTTCCTGAACTTCGTGCTCGACCCTGAAAAAGAAACCCACTGGCTGGGCAATTTCGAGAAGAAGCTGGGTTCGCTCGGCAAGATCTCGTCGGTCTCGATCATCGTGGCACTGGCCACGCTGCTGGGCTGCATGTCGCTGGTCGGCGAAGGCCAGAAGCTGGCGGTGCTGCTGTCCGGCCTGTGGGGCCTGCTGATCTACGTTGGTGTCGATGCGCTGTCGAACTACCTCGAAGCGGGTGAGGAAGGCGAAAGCGGCGTGGGCGAGATGGTCAAGCGCGGCGGTATCGGCGGTTTCCTGTACCTGGAAGTGCTCGATGCATCGTTCAGCTTCGACGGCGTGATCGGCGCGTTCGCCATCACCAAGGATGTGGTCATCATCATGGTGGGCCTGGCGATCGGCGCGATGTTCGTGCGTTCGATGACGGTGTACCTGGTGGAGAAGGGCACGCTGGATGCCTACGTGTACCTGGAGCACGGCGCGCACTATGCGATCGGCATCCTGGCCGTGATCATGCTGGCGAGTATGAAGTTCCATGTGCCGGAAATTTTCACCGGCCT
>DASVVD010001067.1:0-5497 GCA_036386715.1 Pseudoduganella sp. | reverse complement strand
GTTACCTTCGCCGTGTACGGCGATGACGCCGGGACCGAGCGGCTGATCCCGTTCGATGCCATTCCGCGCATCATCCCGGCGGCGGAATGGGCACTGCTGCAACGCGGCCTGGTACAGCGCGTGAAGGCGCTGAACATGTTCATCCATGACATCTACCACGACCAGGCCATCATTCGCGCCGGTGTGGTGCCGGGTGAACAGATCTACCGCAATGCGCAGTACCGGCCCGAAATGCAGGGCATCAGCGTGGCGTCCGACATCTATGCGCATATTGCCGGCGTGGATATCGTGCGCGCCGGCGAGGGCGAGTTCTATGTCCTCGAAGACAACCTGCGCGTGCCGTCCGGCGTGTCGTACATGCTGGAAAACCGCAAGATGATGATGCGCCTGTTCCCGGAACTGTTCGCCCGGCATCGGGTGGCGCCGGTGGATCATTATCCCGACCTGTTGCTGGACAACCTGCGTTCGGTGGCCCCGGTGGGCGCCAGCGAGCCGACCGTGGTGGTGATGACGCCCGGCATGCACAACTCGGCCTACTTCGAGCATGCGTTCCTGGCCCAGCAGATGGGCGTGGAGCTGGTGGAAGGCAAGGACCTGTTCGTGAGCGACAACGCGGTCTACATGCGCACCACACGCGGCCCGCGCAAGGTCGATGTGATCTACCGCCGGATCGACGACGATTTCCTCGACCCGCTGGCATTCCGTGCCGATTCGGCACTGGGCGTGCCCGGCCTGCTGTCGGTGTACCGCGCCGGCCGCGTAACGCTGGCCAACGCGATCGGTACCGGCGTGGCCGACGACAAGTCGATCTACCCCTACGTGCCGGACATGATCCGCTTCTATCTTTCCGAGGAGCCGGTGCTGAACAACGTGCCCACCTACCAGTGCCGCAAAAGCGAGGACCTGCAGTACACGCTGGCGAACCTGTCCGAACTGGTGGTGAAGGAAGTGCACGGCGCCGGCGGCTACGGCATGCTGGTCGGTCCCGCCTCGACCAAGGCGCAGATCGAGGACTTTCGCGCCCGGCTGCTGGCCAGGCCGGAAGGCTATATCGCCCAGCCGACGCTGGCGCTGTCGAACTGCCCCACGTTCGTCGATGCCGGCGTGGCGCCGCGCCACATCGACCTGCGCCCATTCGTGCTCTCGGGCAAGAACATCTCGATCGTGCCCGGCGGGCTGACCCGCGTGGCGCTGAAGGATGGCTCGCTGGTCGTCAATTCCTCGCAGGGCGGCGGCACGAAAGATACCTGGGTGCTGGAAAATTAATAGGAGAAACCAATGCTGAGCCGCACCGCCGACCATCTGTACTGGATGGCGCGCTATACCGAGCGCGCCGAGAATACCGCACGCATGCTGGACGTGAACGTGCAAACCGCGCTGCTGCCCAAGTCGGATGCCGACGCCCAGCACGACTGGCGCGCCATGCTGGGCATTTCCGAGCTGCAGGCGACTTACGACCGCCGCCACCCTGCCCTGGTACCGCGCGACGTGATCGACTTCATGGTGCACGACCCGGAAAACCCGTCGTCGATCGCCGCCTGCCTGAACGGCGCGCGGGAAAACGCCCGCGCGGTGCGCGGCGCGCTGACCACCGAGGTGTGGGAAGTGCAGAACCAGACCTGGCTTGACCTGCAGTTCAAGCTGCGCGACCGGCTGCACGAGCGCGACCCCGGCCAGTTCTTCGAATGGGTCAAGTACCGCTCCCACCTGTCGCGCGGCGTGACGATCGGCACCATGCTGCAGGACGAAGCGGTGCACTTCATCCGCCTCGGCACCTTCCTGGAGCGGGCCGACAACACGGCGCGCATCCTCGACGTGAAATACCACGGCGGCGCCGACGATCGGGGCCCGCGCGATTTCTACTACTGGGCGGCGCTGCTGCGCTCCGTGGCCGGGTTCGAGACCTACCGCAAGATCTACCGCGATGTCATCACGCCCGAGCGTGTCGCCGAAATGTTGATGCTGCGCGCCGACATGCCGCGCTCCCTGCTCGCCTGCATGTCGGAGCTGGTGCGCAACCTGTGCGAGGTGCGTAACGGCACCTCCGCGGAGACCGAACGGCTGGCCGGCCAGATGCATGCGGAACTGCGTTTCGCCCGCATCGACGACATCCTGGAAACCGGACTGCACGACACGCTCACCGATTTCCTGCAACGTATTTATGAACTGGGGAACCGCATCAGCCGCGACTTCCTCGTCCCCCTGGCCGCCTGAGGAAACACCATGCAACTGTCGATCCGCCACGCAACACGCTATACCTACACAGAACCCCTGGCCTACACGATCCAGCAGCTGCACCTGACCCCGCGCATCGAGCCGCAACAGCATGCCGTGCACTGGCGGCTGCTGGCGCCCGGCCACCTGAACGCCTATACCGATGCCTACGGCAACCTGTCGCACATGCTCACGCTGGACCAGGCGCACGGCGCGCTGACGATCGTGGCCCAGGGCGTGGTTGAAACCAGCCTGCCGTGGGAAGGCCGGATCGCCGCGAACGATTCGCTGTCGCCGCTGATCTACACGATGCCGACCCGTCTGACGGCGCCGGCACCCGGCATTGTCGAGCTGGCCTCGACCTTACTGCCGGCCGGCAGTGTCCGCACCCGCGACGTGATGAAGCTGGCCGAGGACATTTTCGGTGCGGTGCGGTATCAAAGCGGTGCCACCGCGGTCACCACGCCGGCCGGCGATGCGCTACAGCTCGGCGAAGGCGTATGCCAGGACCATGCCCACATATTCCTGGCCTGCTGCCATGCGCGCGGCATTCCGGCGCGCTACGTTTCAGGCTACATCGATCCGCAGGATACCGGCCACGCCGCCAGCCACGCCTGGGTCGATGCGTGGGTGAGCGACCCGGGCTACGATGGCTGGGTCAGCATCGATGTGACCCACGCGCGGCTGATGACGGACGCCTACTGCCGCGTTGCGGTCGGCCGCGACTACGAGGCGGCCGCGCCGGTGCGCGGCATGCGCCATGGCGGTGGCGAAGAGGCGCTCGACGTCGATGTGCAGATCGTGCAGCAGTAACGCCACGCGGTAACGCAGCGCCTCGTGCAAGCATGGCCCGGGCCGGCATCACGAGGTGACCAGCCGCCTGGTCCGCTGCCAGACCGGAGCGGCGCGACTGGAGGCGCTGGAGCTGCAGATTGAACCCACGCGCGCACTCAAGCAGGGTTCGCTTGCAGAAGCCGGCAGGGAATACGGCCGGACCATCGTCGGGCTGCCCTTCGTTACCGCCCCATGACCGGTCGCTTCCCGGTCGAGCGCCCTCAGCGCGCCTGCTTGCGCAGGCTGTGCCAGATGCCCAGCAGCACGGGCACGCCCAGCGCGATGCCGGACACCAGGTCCCAGGGTCCGTCGCCCAGCAGTGCGGCAACCAGGCCGATCGTGGTGAGGATGCCGAGCAGGATCGGCACACCCCACAGGCGCAGGAAAGAGCGGCTCATCGTGTGTTGCCCCGCGCCAGGGCCGGCACGCCGGCCGATGCGGTCACGGCGCCGGCCTCGTCGGTGGCGCGCGCCGGAACGGCGATGCCGCGCTTCAGCCACAGGTACAGGCCGCTGCCCAGCACGATAATCGTCAGCACGTCCAGCAGCGCCCACAGGAACTGCAGGACCGGTCCGCCGTAATCGCCGAAGTGGAGCGGCTGCGACACCAGCAGCGCGGTCAGGTACCACGGCAGGTCGCGGCTGTCCGTCACCTGGGTGGTCTGTGCGTCGATCAGCACGGGTTTGTACAGGCGCGACGTGAGCGGCGCATCACCATGCATGAACACGCCATAGTGGTGTTCGCTGGTGTAGGGCGTGCCGGGAAACGCGATGAAACCGACCTTCATGCCGGGCTCCTGCGCCTGCGCCCGTTTGACCGACGCCTCCACCGAGCCGAACCTGCTGATCGGCGCAGCGTTCTTGTAGGGCGCCACCATGTCGGCCATTTCGGTCGACTGCCAGTATTTGTACATCAGGTCGGCCCACGTATTGATCATGCCGGTGCCGCCCACGACGAACAGCCAGGTCAGCGTGACGATCCCCAGCAGGTTGTGCAGGTCGAGCCACTTGGTGCGGCTGGTGCGCGCCCGGCGCACGGTGCCGAAATCGAGCTTGCGCATGAACGGCGCATACAGCACGACACCGGACACGATCGCCACCAGCAGCAGCAGGCCCATCAGGCCAAGGAACAGTTTGCCCCACAGGCCGGCATACAGGTCCACGTGCAGGTGGAACATGACGGACATGAAGCTGCCTTCGAACTGCGGCGTGGGCAGCACCTCGGCGGTGCGGGCATCCACGGCGGTGGCCTTGTAATTTTCGTCCGTGCCGTGGTCGCCGAGCGTCAGGTGCCACAGGTTCGGCTCGTCCGCTTCCTGGAAGGCATACATCATCTTCTTGCCGGGATAGGCAGCCATGCCGGCGGCCACGATCGCATCCATGTCCGCTTTTGGCGTGCCGGCCGGCAATGCCTTGGCTTCGACTTCGGTGCCGAGCAGGTGGCCGATTTCATGGTGATAAATCAACGGCAGCCCGGTAATGCAGAGCAGCAGCATGAAGATGGTGCAGACGAGACTGCTCCACTTGTGGATCCACGCCCAGCGGCGGATGGTGACAGGTGTCATGACGTTTACAGTGAAGACGGCAGGTGGGAAGAAAGTGAATGATAATGCAAACCGTTCTCATTTACCATATAAACGCGGGGGTGGCCACGGTGGCCGAAGTCGAGGCAGCACGAGCCGCCCCGCCCTTTGCCTGCGCGGCGGCCGTCAGGCACGCAGGATGCCCGGCACGCTTGACTTCCGGCTGGACTTGCAATGCGGGCTGTGGTGAGATACGTGCTACCACAGCCCGGAGCCAGACCGCATGGATGTGATCACCACCGCACTGACCGCCGCGATCGCCGATGGAGGCAGCGGCGCCGCGTACATGATGCTGAAGTCGCGCCTGACCGGCAAGTCGCCGCGCGTGGATGAGGCCATTGCGGATCTCGAGCAGGATGCCGGTTCGCTGTCGCGCCAGTTCGCCGTCTCCGACGCGCTGGCCGCCGCCGGCCTGGCCGGCGACCGTTACCTGCGCGCCGCCGCCCGCAATCTCGTGGAGGAAGTGGACCGGCGCCGCGCATCGCGACCGGCGCCGGAACGCCCCGGCGCCGTGCTGCGGGTTTTTTTCGCCACCGACCGGCAGCCGACCGGCGACCGGCATCCGGCCCGCCAGTTCGGCCCGGCGCGTGGAGAACCCAGCTACGGCAGCTGCGAAGTCGGCATCGCGCCAGGCGCCGGCGAGGATACCCAGGCCTTGCCGACTCTGCTGCGCATGCAGCCGCGCCCGGAGCCGGACGGGCACGGCGTGCTGCTGCGCTGCGACGTTGCCGCGCATGCACCGTTTTTCTCCACCTTGGCCGAGACGATCGCCGCGAGCCCCGCCAACAGTGCCTTGTTGTTCGTGCACGGCTACCGCGTGAGCTTCGAAGATGCCGCGCGCCGCACCGCGCAGATCGCCGGCGACCT
>DASVVD010001066.1:0-8229 GCA_036386715.1 Pseudoduganella sp. | reverse complement strand
CTCATGCCGGCCAGCAGGCGCTGCAGCGGGCCGTCCGCCACCACCTCGCCACGGCTGATGCGCCGGCCCTGCGCGTGGCCGGCCTTGAACGCCGCATAGGCGGTAGCGGCCTGGGCCACCATGTCGCGGCTCGGGCAGGTGCGCACCGACATGTAGCCGACCGGTGTGCCGTTTTCGATCACCGGCGTGATATTGGCCAGCACCCAGTAGAAGTCGCCGTTCTTGCAGCGGTTCTTGACCATGCCCGTCCAGGGATAGCCCTTGCGGATCGTATGCCACAGGTCGGCGAATGCCTCGGCCGGCATGTCCGGGTGGCGCAGGATGTTCTGCGGCGCGCCGATCAGCTCTTCTTCGGTAAAACCGGAGACGCGGATGAAATACGGGTTGGCATAGGTGATGTTGCCTTGCAGGTCCGTCGTGGAAACGATGGTCTGGCCTTCTTCGAGAAGGACTTCCTGGCTGGTGACGGGCAGGTTGCTCCGCATGTTCGCTCGCTGTGTTGTGATTCGGGTAGGGGATGCGGCGGCATCCACGTGCGTCGCGCTGGCTGGGGGACGTGTCGGCGATGCCACGGGCATCGATGGCGGCTTGGATCGGGCCGCCAGGAATCCGATCCCAAGCTTAGCAGAGCGAAGGCAGGATGGACAGTTATTTGTATCTTTGCGGCAACAATCGGCGTTGCGGAAGTTGCCCCGGCCGGTGCCCGCGCCGCACCATCAGCCGCGCGGTCCGGCGCAGGCCACGCTCCATGGCAGCAGCTCGTTGCGGGTGCGCCGCACCGTGACCCGGACATCGCCGGCAATGTCGCTTTCATACACCAGCACCGGCAGCCCGTCCTTGCCGCGATCGAGGCCGGTGAGCCGGTAGCCGCGCGAACGTGATGGCGCACAGGAAGTGTTCCCGGCCATCAGCAGGCGGGCACTGCCGAGGATTGGCGCATGCTGCTGGAGCAGCATCAGGATATCCATCTCCGCCAGGGGCTGGAGCAGGCGCACCGGCGTTTCGGGCTGGGCGCCGCACTGGCGCGCATGGTGGATCCACACCAGCGTTTGCGGTGCTCCGGATTCGCTCCAGCGGCTTTCCTTGCGACCGCGCGGGTCGTACTCGAACACGGTGCGCGGCTGGCGGCACAGCGGCAATACCGCGCGCTGCGCGGCGCCATCGACGGTGGCGGTGACGCGGCGCTTGTCGCGCTTGCCTCGTTTGCCCTTTTCAAGTGTCACGCTGAACTGGGGCCGCAGCAGGCCGCGGTTGTCGGGTGCACCGCTGTTTCGTTTGTTGTACCAGTCGAAGAACGATTCCTGCTCGGCCGCGGTGGCCGTGCGGGATTGCGCCGGCGAATCCGCCGGCGCTGCCGCTGCCGGCCCGGCTGTCGTTCCCATGCATGTCAATGCCGCCAGCGCGGCAGCCACCCGTTTGTGCATCGTTATCCTTTCGTCGAGATACCGATTATAGGGCGTTAGTGCTTGCAGTAATTGCACGGTTCATGCCTATAATGGCGACGCTGCTTTCAACGAAAGCGGCAAAACGCTAGGGGTCCTGCGCGTGGCTACAGCCGTGCGTGGGTGAGAAATACCCTCCGAACCTGATCTGGATAATGCCAGCGAAGGGAAGCTCAAGGATCCTTGTACCCATGCCGCACGGGTGCACGCGTCCCGACTCCTTTGCTGGCTCCTGCCCAAAGGAGCCAAAACATATGAACGCCCACCAGAAGTTCCTCGCCAGTACCGCCGAGGTCGACAGCGCAGCCATCGCGCCGCTGCCCAATTCCCGCAAGATCTACGTGACCGGCAGCCGTCCGGATATCCGCGTGCCGATGCGCGAAATCGCCCAGGCCGACACAGCGGCTTCGTTCGGCCACGAAGTCAACCCGCCGGTGACGGTGTACGACACCTCCGGCCCCTACACCGATCCGGCGGTGCCGATCGACATCCGTGCCGGCCTGGCGCCGCTGCGCACCGGGTGGATCGCCGAACGCGGCGATACCGAGGTGCTGCCGGGACCGACGTCCGATTTCGGCAAGGGCCGGCTGGCCGATGCGTCGCTCGATGCCCTGCGCTTCAACCTGCACCGCAGCCCGCGCTGCGCGCAGGCCGGGGCCTGCGTCACGCAGATGCATTACGCACGGCGCGGCATCGTCACGCCGGAGATGGAATTCGTGGCGATCCGCGAAAACCTGCGCCGCCGCGAATACATCGCGGAGCTGGCCGCATCCGGCCCGCTGGGCACCAAGATGGCGGAACTGCTGGGCCGCCAGCACCGCGGCGAATCGTTCGGCGCCGCCATTCCGGCCGAGATCACGCCGGAATTCGTGCGCGAAGAAATCGCCCGCGGCCGCGCGATCATCCCCGCCAACATCAACCACCCGGAACTGGAGCCGATGATCATCGGCCGCAACTTCCTGGTGAAGGTCAATGCGAATATCGGCAATTCGGCCGTCACCTCGTCGATCGGCGAGGAGGTCGAGAAGATGACCTGGGCGATCCGCTGGGGCGGCGACACGGTGATGGACCTGTCGACCGGCAAGCACATCCACGAAACGCGCGAATGGATCGTGCGTAACAGCCCGGTGCCGATCGGCACGGTGCCGATCTACCAGGCGCTGGAAAAGGTCAACGGCAAGGCCGATGACCTGACATGGGAAATCGTCCGCGACACGCTGATCGAGCAGGCCGAGCAGGGCGTCGACTACTTCACGATCCACGCCGGCGTGCTGCTGCGCTACGTGCCGCTGACGGCGAGCCGCCTGACCGGCATCGTCTCGCGCGGCGGTTCGATCATGGCCAAGTGGTGCCTGGCGCATCACCAGGAAAACTTCCTGTACACGCATTTCGAGGATATCTGCGAAATCATGAAGGCATACGACGTGTCGTTCAGCCTGGGCGACGGCCTGCGCCCCGGCTCGATCTACGATGCCAACGACGCCGCGCAGCTGGGCGAGCTGAAGACGCTCGGCGAACTCACGCAGGTCGCCTGGAAGCACGATGTGCAGGTGATGATCGAAGGCCCCGGCCACGTGCCGATGCAACTGATCAAGGAGAACATGGACCTGCAGCTGGAGCAGTGCGCCGAGGCGCCGTTCTATACGCTCGGCCCCCTGACCACCGACATCGCGCCGGGCTACGACCACATCACCTCCGGCATCGGCGCCGCCCAGATCGCCTGGTACGGCACCGCGATGCTGTGCTACGTGACGCCGAAGGAGCACCTGGGCCTGCCGAACAAGGACGACGTCAAGGAAGGCATGATCACCTACAAGATCGCCGCCCATGCCGCCGACCTGGCGAAAGGCCACCCGGGCGCGCAGATCCGCGACAACGCGCTGTCGAAGGCACGCTTTGAATTCCGCTGGGAAGACCAGTTCAACCTCGGCCTCGACCCCGACCGCGCCCGCTCGTACCACGACGAAACGCTGCCGAAGGACTCGTCGAAGGTGGCCCACTTCTGCTCGATGAAGATCACCCAGGAAGTGCGCGAATACGCCGCCAGCGGCATGCAGGAAAAAGCCATCGAGTTCGTCAAGACGGGCAGCCAGCTGTACCAAAAAGCATAACTGCCAACAATATTTCCAAAAAACGGGGACAGTCCCCTTTTTTAGGAAACATTTCCTGAAGAGGGGGCCGAGCCTTGAGTTTGACGATCTTTTATAGGTTCAAAAATGGAAATCATGTTGAACGGCGCACCGCGAGTGTTACCACCGGGGCAGTCATTGGCTGAACTTGTGGTGGCGCTGCAACTGGAAGGGCAGGCGCTGGCGCTGGCGGTCAATCGCAGTGTCGTGCCGCGGCAACGCTGGGGCGACGTGGCGCTGCGCGCGCAGGACCGTGTCGATATCGTCCGCGCCATCGGCGGCGGCTGAACAAAGGAGACAGACAATGCAGACAAACGATGAAGACCTGCTGACCATCGCAGGCAGGCAATACCGCTCCCGCCTGCTGGTGGGCAGTGGCAAGTACCGCGACCTCGACCAGACCCGCGCGGCCACGCTGGCGGCCGGCGCGGAAATCATCACGGTGGCGATCCGCCGCGTGAACATCGGCCAGGATCCGCACGCGCCGAACCTGCTGGACGTGGTGCCGCCCGCCGAATTCACGATCCTGCCCAACACGGCCGGTTGCTACACGGCGAAGGATGCGGTCTACACGCTGCAGCTGGCGCGCGAGCTGCTGAACGGCCACAAGCTCGTCAAGCTCGAGGTGCTGGGCGACGAGAAAACGCTGTTCCCCAACATGCCCGAAACGCTGGTCGCCGCCAGGGAGCTGGTGAAGGACGGCTTCGACGTGATGGTCTATTGCAGCGACGATCCGATCCAGGCGCGCATGCTGGAAGACATCGGCTGCGTCGCCGTCATGCCGCTGGCCTCGCTGATCGGTTCCGGCATGGGCATCCTGAATCCATGGAACCTGTCGCTGATCATCGAGCAGGCCAGCGTGCCGGTGCTCGTCGATGCCGGTGTCGGCACGGCATCCGATGCGGCGATCGCCATGGAGCTCGGCTGCGACGGCGTGCTGATGAACACTGCCATCGCGGCGGCGCGCGATCCGGTGCGCATGGCGCGCGCCATGCGCCTGGCGGTCGAGGCGGGCAGGGAGGCCTACCTGGCCGGCCGCATGCCGCGCAAGTTCGCGGCATCGCCGTCGTCGCCCATGGCCGGCCGCATCCTGTGACGCGGGCCATGAAGGAGCGCCCATGAAGGATCGACCATGAAGGATCAGCCATGAAGGATCGACCATGACCCATCGCCCCTGCGTGCTGGTGTTCGCCGGCGCCGACCCGTCGGGCGGTGCCGGCATTGCCGCCGATGTCGGCGCCATCGCGGCGCTCGATGCCCATCCGCTGCCGGTGATCACGGCGCTGACGGTGCAGGACAACAACCGGGTGCACGAAGTGCTGCCGGTCGACCACGACGTGGTGATGCGCCAGGCGCTGGCGGTGGCCGCGGCGTTCCGTATCAGTGCCGTCAAGATCGGCATTCCGGGCAGCGCCGAAAACGCGCTGGCGATCGCCCGCGTGATCGCCGGGCTGCGCGAGGAAAACCCGGCGCTGCCGGTAGTGCTGGATCCGGTGCTGGCCAGCGGCCATGGCGACCGGCTGGGGCGCGGCAATGCGATCGCCGTGCTGGCGCCGCTGCTGCCGCTGGTGACGGTGCTCACGCCGAACGGCCCCGAGGCCGCGGCGCTGGCCAGGGCGTACCAGCAGGATATTCCGCCGCCGTCGAGCGACGTGGCGGAACTGGCGCATGCCCAGGTGCTGCGGCACATCGGCTGCGAACACGTGCTCGTCACCGGCGGCCATGCCGGCGGCAATTCGGTGGTCAACCGCTGGCTGGGCCCGGCACGCCAGCAGAACTGGCACTGGCCGCGGCTGGAAGGCGGCTTTCACGGCAGCGGCTGCACGCTGGCCGCCGCCGTGGCCGCATTGCTGGCCCAGCAGGTTCCCGTCGCGCAGGCACTTGCCCGGGCGCAGGCCTACACCCACCGCACGCTGGAAGCGTCGTATGCGATCGCCACCGGCCAGCGCATACCGCTGCGCTAGCAATTCAGGACAGCAATCACCGGAGAATAATCATGCAGGGACTTTACCTCGTCACCCCCGACTGGGACGACACCGCCGAGCTGCTGGCGCGCACCGAGGCCGCGCTGGGCGCCGGCGTGGCGCTGCTGCAGTACCGCCACAAGACGGCAACGCCGCAATTGCGGCGCGAGCAGGCCGGTGCCCTGCTGGCGCTGTGCCGCCGCCACGGCGTGCCGTTCATCATCAACGACTACGTGGAGCTGTGCCGCGAGCTCGGCGCCGACGGCGTGCACGTGGGCGGCACCGACATCTCGGTGGCGCAGGCCCGCGCGGCCGTCGGGCCGGACAAGATCGTCGGCGCCTCGTGCTACGGCGATCTGCAGCTTGCCATCGATGCCGAACGCGCCGGCGCCAGCTACGTGGCCTTCGGCGGTTTCTATCCGTCGCGCGTCAAGCGCTATGCCGTGACGACGCCGCCATCGATCATCGACGACGCCCTTGCCGCCGTGCGCGTGCCCTGCGTCGTCATCGGCGGCATGACGCCGGAGAACGCGGCGCCGCTGATGGCCCGCGGCGCCCACATGGTGGCGGCGATCAGCAGCGTGTATGGCGCACCGGACACGGCGGCGGCCGCCAGGGCTTTCGGGAAACTGGCAGCACGGCAGTGAACGGAGTGGTGAGCGGGGCGATGAGCGGGGCGGTGTGGCGCGCGCCCATCGCCCGTTCCATGGGACCGGAAATCCCCTTGCCGGAGCGTTAAACGTCCGTATAATCGGTTCACGTTCATTCATCCTACTGCCGACATGCCCGCACCCGCCGCCGTGAAACGCCTGATCCTGATCGTCGACGACGACCAGCTGCTTGCCGAATTCCTCAGCGTGGTCCTGCGCAATGCCGGGTATGAAACGGTGCAGGCCCATTCGGCCGATCATGCGCTGCGCCTGGTGGCCGAGCGCGAACCGGACATGGCGCTGCTCGATATCCACATGCCCGGCATGTCCGGCCTGGAGCTGGCCAAGCAGCTGAACCGCGAGACGTCGGTGCCGTTCATGTTCCTGTCCGGCCGCGGCGATGCCGATGCCGGCAAGCAGGCCGCGGCGTATGGCGCCGTCGGTTTCCTCGTCAAGCCGGTCGACGAGAAGCAGCTGATGCCGGCCTTCGAAGCGGGACTGGCCCGGGCCGACGAGATCCGCCAGTTGCGCCGCACCGAGTTGAACCTGAACGCCGCGCTGGCTGCCGGCCGCGAAACCAGCCTCGCCGTGGGGTTGCTGATGTGCAAGTTCCAGACCGACCGCAACACCGCATTCGAAGTGCTGCGCGACCATGCCCGATCGAGCCGGCGCAAGGTCAACGAAGTGGCGGACCAACTGCTGGCCGCCGAGGAAACATTGAACAGCCTGCATGCTGCATTCAGTTCACGGCTCAAGAAATAATTGTTTCCATAGCGAATTAATTCGGTTAAGCTTTCCTCCATCCACCGGCTTGGCCGGTGCAATCCTCTCTGTTACGGCTGCCCCGCCACCGCGGCCGTGTCTGATTTTCATCGGCCCAGCTCCGCCGACTGCAACCCGGAAACCAGTCGACCCCGCAACCGCGGCGCATGGTTCCAGGCTTCTGCATCTTTCGTACGCGGAAAAACCGATGAACATGACCGACGCCCTCGAGGCCGCCAAGCCGATGGCACCCGTTCCCCATGTCCTGCACGTGGACGCCGACGATTCCACCGCGCTGATTCTTGCCACGCTGCTGGTGCCGGAAGTTCGTGTCAGCCGTGCGCCGACGCTGGCCGCCGCCGCCGCCAGGCTGGCCGAAGAGAAATTCGACCTGATCATCCTGGATGCCGACCTGCCGGACGGCGATGGCCAGGCATTGACGGACACGGTGCGCGCACGCGGCTGCCATACCCCGGTGCTGCTGTATTCGGCGCGCCAGCCCAGCCTGCATCACCAGGCCCATGCCTACCTGCCGAAACCGTGGACCTCGCCGCGCCAGCTGTGGCAGTCCGTCTGCCGCCTGCTGGAGATTGATCTTGCCATCGCCAGGTAGCCACGCGGCAGCGCGTGGTTGGTCAATAAGCGTTTGCTATGATGGCGGTTTTTCCACATCACAGGAACGCGAACGATGAAAACCAGGGCAGCAGTGGCATGGAAGGCGGGCGCACCGCTGACGATCGAAGAGGTCGAACTGGGCGGGCCGCGGGAAGGCGAAGTCCTCGTCGAGATCAAGGCCACCGGCATTTGCCATACCGATTACTACACGCTGTCCGGCGCCGATCCGGAAGGCATTTTCCCGGCCATTCTCGGCCATGAGGGCGCGGGTGTCGTGGTCGACGTCGGCCCGGGCGTGAAAAGCCTGAAGAAGGACGATCACGTCATTCCGCTGTACACACCGGAATGCCGGCAATGCAAGTTCTGCCTGTCGCAAAAAACCAACCTGTGCCAGGCGATCCGCTCCACGCAGGGCCGCGGCCTGATGCCGGACGCGACCAGCCGCTTCTCGATCGACGGCAAGCCCATTTTCCACTACATGGGCACCTCGACCTTTTCCAACTACATCGTCGTCCCGGAAATCGCGCTGGCGAAAATCCGCGACGACGCGCCTTTCGATAAAGCCTGCTACATCGGTTGCGGCGTCACCACCGGCGTCGGCGCCGTCGTCTTCTCGGCGAAAGTGGAAGCGGGCGCCAATGTCGTCGTGTTCGGCCTGGGCGGTATC
>DASVVD010001065.1:0-1978 GCA_036386715.1 Pseudoduganella sp. | reverse complement strand
ACGCCGGCATCGGCGGTAAGTGCCGCGCGCCTCGGCGAACTGCCTTTCGCGCAACGCGCGGCATGGGCCGACTACATCGCCCGCTCCGACAAGCAGCAGCGCTTCGACCGCGCCACGCTGGCTGCCGAGCTGCGCCCCGGCGAGGCGGCGCCGCCAGCGCCGGTGGCCGGCAGCGGCAAGATGCCGCTCGACAGGGCCGCCGCCTGGTACGCTTCGCCCGAAGCGCGCGCCATCGCCGCCACGATCGTCAGCTTCCAGACGCCTTCGGGCGGCTGGAGCAAGAACCAGGACCGCACCGGGCCGCCGCGCCTGCGCGGCCAGCGTTACGCCAACGACGCGGAAACGATGGCCGTCGATACCGGCAGCTTCGACGCCCCTCGCGACCGCTTCTGGACCTTCGTCGGCACGCTGGACAATGGCGCCACCACCACCGAGATGCGCTTCCTGGGCCGCGTGCAGGCGCAACTCCCCGGCAAGGAGGGCGATGCCTGCCGTGCCAGCATTCTCAAGGCCACCGGCTACCTGCTGATGGCCCAGTATCCGAACGGTGGCTGGCCCCAGGTCTATCCGCTGGAGGGCGGCTTCCACGACGGCATCACCTTCAACGACAACGCCGTGGCCGAGGCAGCGATGATCCTCGAGGATATCGCCGAGGGCCACGCCGATTTCGCCTTCGTGCCGAAAGACCTGCGCGAAAAGGCAGGCGCCGCCAGTGCGCGCGCAGTACAGCCGATGCTCGACGCCCAGGTGGTGGTGGACGGCAGGAAAACCATCTGGCCGCAGCAGGTCGATGCGATGACGCTGCAGCCGATTTCGGCACGCAACTACGAGATGCGCTCGCTGGCCAGCGCCGAAAGCACCGAGGTCCTGCTGTTCCTGATGCGCCAGCCGCGGCCGTCCCCCGAACTCAAGGCGGCCGTCGATGCCGGCATTGCCTGGCTCAAGGCGCATGCCATCCACGACAAGGCCTTCACGAAGGTGAGCGACGAGGAAGGCCGCAAGCTGGTCGACAAGCCGGGCGCGGGGCCGATCTGGTCGCGCAACTACGACATCCGCACCGCCAGGCCGATCTTCGGCGACTGGGACAAGTCGATCCAGGACGATGTGAACAATATTTCCAAGGGCCGCCGCAACGGCTACGCGTGGTTTACACCTACGCCGCAGCACGCGATCAAGGCCTATGACACCCTGGTGCGCAAGACTGCCGGCCTGCCCTGATCCATGACATTTCGATCCATGCCATCCCGACCGATGCCATCCCTTTCGCGACCAGAATCCATGACCCGGCATGCGGCGGGCCCGCGCCGCGCCTTGCCGGCTTTGCAAAGGATGGCCCTGCCGTTCGCCATGGCCGCCCTGCTGGCCGCGCCGCTGGCGGCCCTGGGCGCCGATGCGCCCGCCGGCCTGAACACGCAGGTGGCCGGCATCGAAACGGCCTGGCTCGTGCTGCCGGCACGGCCCGATACGCGCTTCGCACCGGACAGCCTGCCTGCGCGCGCCGCCATCCTGCCGGTGCTCGACTACGTGGCCGCCGCGCAGATCGCCGACATGAGCCGCCGCCCGATCCAGCTGTCGACCGGTTCGAACCTGTCGGAAATCTCGTCGAACTGGGTGGCCGCCACGTTCTACGTGGGCGCGGCGCGGCTGGCGCGCGTGACCGAAAACCGCAACGTGCTGCGTTTCCTCACTGCCACCGCCGAGCACTACAACTACGCCTTCCGCGGCGCGCGGGCCGAGCGCATGCTGCTCAATGCCGACGACCTGGCCATCGGCGACCTGTACCAGGAACTGTATGCCCGCCGCGGCCAGCAGGGCGTGCTGATGCCCTTGCAGCAGCGCCTCGATTTCATGCTGCCGCACCTGGAGCGGACGCAGGACACCCGGGCGCTGATGTGGTGGTGGTGCGATGCGCTGTACATGGCGCCGCCGGTGCTGGCGCGCCAGAGTGCACTGACCGGCGACCCCCGCTATCTGCGCG